>NZ_JBFUIC010000068.1:0-23910 GCF_056402075.1 Pseudomonas sp. P4_C3 | reverse complement strand
CTTCATGAGCGGGTTGACCGGCTCACTGTTTGATCGGTGTGACGAGTACCTTTTCCTCGGTGTCGAGGACGAACACCGCCAACAGGCGTGCAGGTTGGGTGTCGCTGGCGTTGGCGCTGACCAGGTGCACGGAACCCGGCTCTTCTACGAAGTTTTCGCCGGCCTTGTAGATCTTTTCCGGCTGGCCTTTGACCTGGATGCGAAACGAGCCCTCCAGCACCGTTGCATAGATGAAGGCCGTTTTCGGATGGGTGTGAGCCGGCGACGCGGCACCCGGCCCATACTCGACGACCACGCCTCTCATGCTCTTGCCAGGGATGTTGGGAATGGGACGGTCAAACACCACCGTCACCTTGCCGGGAGGCGGCTCGGCGGCCGCCGCTGCGCTGATCGAGAGCGCTGCGAAAACAGCAGCCATCAGCAATCGGGTAACCATGGGATTTCTCCTGGATTCGTAGGGATATGTGAGAGTGCGATCCGTTACTGCGCCGTCGACCGGGCCAGCCAGTCGTCGAAGCGGATCGCCCCCAGGCGTGCGTTCTTGCCGGTGACCAGCGATTGATCGTTGAGCACGGCACCGAAGTAACGCGCATGCACGTCCGGCACGACCTTGCGGCTGTCCTGGGTCGCCCGCAGATAACGCCTGGCCAGTTCGTCGATCGGCATGGCTTCCGGGCCGCCGACTTCCACCGTGCCATTGACCGGTGCTGCCAGCACGACATCGGCCAGCGCCGCTACCACATCGTCGGACGCAATCGGCTGGATCAGCGCCGGCGAAGCATGAATTTCCTCGCCAACGGCGAACGACTGGACAATGCCGCCGGCAAACTCGGAGAACTGCGTGGCACGCAGAATGGTGTAAGGCATGCCGGACGCCTTGATAAGGGCTTCCTGCGCGACCTTGGCGCGGAAATAGCCGGTATCGGGAAGCCGTTCGCTGCCGACAATCGACAGGGCAACATGATGACGAACCCCGGCAGCGGCTTCGGCGGCCAGCAGGTTACGGCTCGACGTTTCAAAGAAATCGAGAACGGCCTGGTCCTCCCACGACGGCGCGTTCGCCACGTCGACCACCACATCAGCACCATCCATCGCTTCGGCCAGGCCTTCGCGGGTGATGCTGTTCACGCCGGTGCTGGGGCTGGCGGCGAGCGCGTCATGGCCGCGCTCGCGGAGTGTATTTACAAGTTTCGATCCGATGAGGCCGGAGCCTCCGATGACGACGATCTTCATGACTTTTCTCCACTTGTCGACTGCAACCATTGCGTCGGTGTAGAGAGATTGCCTGCGCGCATCAGGCAAGTCCTTGCGCCGGGCTTGGGTTTACCTTGGCGAGCGCTTGGATTTATGTCCAAAGCTACTGAGGTTCTTCCAGGCTCCCTTGCCGCTGACGGTGCAGCGGGTGTCGAGCTGCCGTATCATCTGCCTCAGTTACCAACCACCCGCCGCCTGGGACACGGAGTTGAGGGCGCTTTGCCAGGGGATGCTCAACTTGCCATTTGCGTTTGAAGACTACGTACTCGATCAGGAGCGCCGGGAGCTGACCTTGCGCGGGCAGGTCGTAGCCGTCGGCCCGCAGGTCTTCGACCTGTTGCTGCTGTTCGTCAACAATCCCGATCGAGTCCTCAGCAAGGACGAATTGCTCAATTCAGTGTGGAGCGGCCGGATCGTTTCCGAATCGACAATCACCAGTCACATCAATGCGGTGCGCAAGGCCATTGGTGATACCGGTGAGGAGCAGCGCCTGGTGCGTACCGTCGCCCGCAAGGGCTACCGTTTCGTTGGCAGGATCAACGGCGCCATGACCGGGGAAGCGCGACAGCCTGACATCGACGAACGCTCGACCGCTACCCCGAAACAAATCCCCTCCTCTACGCTCGCCCTGCCGGATAAACCCTCGATTACCGTCCTGCCGTTCCAGAACCTGAGCGGCGATCCGGAGCAGGAGTACTTCGCCGACGGCGTCGTGGAGGACATCATCGCCGCCCTGTCGCGGATTCGCTGGCTGTTCGTCATCGCGCGCAATTCGAGCTTCACCTACAAGGGCCAGGCCGTGGACGCCCAGGGCGTTGGCCTGGAGCTGGGCGTTCGCTACGTGCTCGAAGGCAGCGTGCGCAAGTGCGGGAACAAGGTGCGCATTACCGGACAACTGATCGACGCGACAAGCGGGGCGCACATCTGGGCAGAGCGCTTCGAAGGCCTGCTCGACGATATCTTCGAACTGCAGGACCAGATCGCCGAAAGCGTCGTCGGCGCGATCGCGCCGCAGCTGGAGCGGGCAGAAATCGAACGCGCCAAGCGTAAGCCGACGGACAGCCTGGACGCCTACGACTATTACCTGCGCGCCATGGCCAAACTGCACAGCGGCACCCGGGAAGCCATCGAGCAGGCGCTGCCGATGTTCTACCAGGCCATCGAACTCGATCCGGAGTTTGCCTCGGCCTATGGCATGGCCGCCTGGTGCCACTTCTGGCGCAAGCTCAATGGCTGGATGGTCGATCGGCCTGCAGAAATCGCCGAGGGCATACGGCTGGCGCGGCTGGCGGTGACCCTCGGTCGCGATGATGCCGTCGCGTTGACCCGGGGCGGACATGCGCTGGCTCACCTCGCCGGCGAAGTCGACGGCGGCATTGCACTGCTCGACCGGGCGCGCCTGCTCAATCCCAACCTCGCCCCCGCCTGGTTCCTGGGCGGTATCCTGCGGGCGCTGCACGGTGAAACAGACGCTGCCATCGAGCATTTGAACCATGCCGTTCGCTTGAGTCCGCTGGATCCGGAAATGTTCAGGATGCAGGTCGGGATGGCGCTCGCGCATTTCTTCGCCGGGCACTTCAATGCCGCTGCGGACTGGGCGGAAAAGGGACTGGGCAACCTGCCCAGTCTGCTGGTTGCGGCGGCGCTGGTGGCGGCCAGTCATGCGCTCGGCGGACGAATGGATAAAGCGAAGTGGGCGATGCAACGTCTGCAAAAGCTGGATTCTTCTTTGCGCCTGGGCACCCTCAAGGACTGGCTGCCCATTCAACGGCCTGAGGATTTCGCCCGTTTCGTCGATGGACTGCGGCTGGCCGGGTTGCCGGAGTGAAGGCGACCAACCCTGTAGGAGCGAGCTTGCTCGCGATGGTCGTCAACGATGACGCGGGGGTTCTGATTAATCGCGGTGTCTTCAAGTCCATCGCGAGCAAGCTCGCTCCTACAATTGCAACGGTAGGCTAAGCTTTGAGCAACTCGTTGCTCATGATGCTCGGTTCTGCAGGTTTTGGGTTTTTCTGGAGAGCGTCTGCAACAGCTATCCCAGACTGGCCCCAACCTTTCACGCAGGATTGCCGTGATGACCGAGCCCCTCCTCAGCTTTGATGCACTCAAGCGCGCCGCGGCTGCCGGCGAAATCGATACCGTGCTGGTCTGCATGGTCGACATGCAGGGACGCCTGGTCGGCAAGCGCTTCCAGGTCGAGTTTTTCATCGACAGTGGCCACGAAGAAACCCACTGCTGCAACTACCTGCTGGCCGATGACATCGACATGGAGCCGGTGCCGGGTTACGCCGCGGCCAGTTGGAGCAAGGGCTACGGCGATTTCGTGCTCAAGCCCGACATGTCCACCCTGCGGCGCGTGCCCTGGCTTGAATGCACGGCGCTGGTGCTGTGCGACGTGCTCGATCATCACCATCGCCAGGACCTGCCCCACAGCCCTCGGGCGATTCTGAAAAAGCAGGTCGAGCGCCTGCGCGAGCGCGGCTATACCGGCATGTTTGCTTCGGAACTCGAGTTCTATCTGTTCGATGAGAGCTACGAGGCGATCCACGAGCGCAACTATCACAAACCGAAAACCGCCGGCCATTACATCGAGGACTACAACATCCTGCAGACCACCCGCGAGGAGCCGGTGCTGCGGGCGATTCGCAAGCACTTGCAGGCCTCGGGCATTCCCGTGGAAAACTCCAAGGGGGAATGGGGCCCGGGGCAGGAAGAAATCAACATCCGCTACGCCGACGCCATGACCATGGCCGACCACCACGTCATTATCAAGCACGCCTGCAAAGAGATCGCGCAGTTGCAGGGCAAGGCGATCACCTTCATGGCCAAGTGGCGCTACGACGCCGCCGGTTCCAGCAGTCATATCCATAATTCGCTGTGGGACAAGAACGCCAAAAAGCCGCTGTTCTTCGACGCCAAAGCCGAGTTCGGCATGTCGAAACTGATGCGTGCCTGGGTCGCCGGGCAGCTCAAGTACGCCAACGACATCACCTGTTTTCTCGCGCCCTATATCAACTCCTACAAGCGCTTTCAGGCTGGCACTTTTGCGCCGACGCGGGCGGTGTGGAGCCGCGACAATCGCACCGCCGGCTTTCGCTTGTGTGCTGAAGGCAGCAAGGCCATTCGCATCGAATGCCGCATCGGCGGTGCCGACCTCAACCCCTATCTGGCCTTCGCCGCATTGATCGCGGCGGGTTTGGCGGGTATCGACGAGAAGCTCGATCTGGCGCCGCCGTTCGAAGGCGACGCCTACCTCGATGAGCATTTGCCGGAAGTGTCCAAGACTCTGCGCGAGGCAAGCGCCGCCCTCAAGAGCTCAAGCATGTTGCGCGAGGCGTTTGGCGACGAGATTGTCGACCATTACGTGCACACCGCCGAGTGGGAGCAGAAGGAGTACGACCGGCGAATCACCGACTGGGAATTGCAGCGCGGTTTCGAGCGCTACTGAGAACATCATGACTGAGAAGGTACAACTGATCTCCCCGGTCGATGGCCGGGTGTACGTCGAACGCGAGGTGGCCGATGCGGAGCAGGTCGAGCAGGCACTGACGGCCGCTGCCAATGCACAGGCGTCATGGCAACGCCGCTCACTGAGCGAACGTGCGGCTTATTGCAGTGCCGCGGTGGACGCGATGCTGTCGATGCAGGCGGACATCGTGCCGGAGCTGGCCTGGCAGATGGGCCGCCCGGTGCGTTACGGCGCCGGCGAGCTGCGCGGTTTTGCCGAACGCGCCCGACACATGATCGCCATCGCTCCACGGGCACTGGCCGCTGTAGAGCCTGCGCCCAAGGCGGGTTTTCGACGCTACATCAAACGCGAGCCGCTGGGCACGGTGCTGGTGGTCGCCCCGTGGAACTACCCCTATCTGACGGCGGTGAACACGATCATCCCGGCGCTGATGGCCGGCAACAGCGTGATCCTCAAGCACGCGTCGCAAACCCTGCTGGTGGGCGAGCGTTTCGCCGAGGCCATGCGTCGCGCAAAACTGCCCGAAGGGCTGTTCCAGAATCTGCTGCTCAACCATGTGTCGACCGGGGCGATCATTACTTCCGGGCGCGTGCAGCAAGTGAACTTCACCGGTTCCGTGGAGGCTGGCAAAGTCATGGAAAGCGTCGCCAGCGGACAATTTCTCGGCATGGGCCTGGAGCTCGGCGGAAAAGACCCGGCCTATGTCCGGGCAGACGCCAACCTTGAACATGCGGTGGAAAATCTGGTGGACGGCAGCTTCTTCAATTCCGGGCAGAGTTGCTGTGCCGTGGAACGCATTTATGTCGACCAGAAAATCTTCCCGGTGTTTGTCGAGCGCTTCGCCGAATTGACCCGCCAATACGTGCTGGGCAACCCGCTGGACGAAGCCACCACCCTCGGCCCGCTGGTGACACCGGGCGCCGCATTCTTCGTTCGTGGCCAGATCGCCGAAGCTATGGCCCAGGGCGCCAAAGCGCTGATCGATCCGAAGTCCTTTCCCGCCGACGTGCAGGGCAGCGCCTACCTTGCACCGCAAGTGCTGGTGGACGTGACCCATCAAATGTCGGTCATGCGCGACGAAAGCTTTGGCCCCGTGGTCGGCATCATGCCGGTGGCCAGCGATGAAGAAGCCATCGCCTTGATGAACGACAGTGAGTTCGGGCTCAGCGCTTCCATCTGGACCCAGGACCTCGCGGCGGCCGAACGCCTGGGCAACGAGATCGCCACCGGCACCGTGTTCATGAACCGCTGCGATTACCTGGACCCGGCTCTGGCCTGGACCGGCGTGAAAAACAGCGGGCGCGGCGTCACCCTGTCGCCATTGGGCTACGAGCACCTGACCCGGGCCAAATCCTTTCATCTGCGTCACGAGGTGTAGACCATGAACCTGACAGGAAACTGGAGCTACCCCACGAGCGTTCGGTTCGGTGTCGGGCGCATCGCCGAGCTGGCCGACGTCTGTCGCAGCCAGGGCATCCAGCGCCCCTTGCTGGTGACCGACAGCGGCCTGGCGCGCGCGCCGATCACCACGGCGGCACTGGATGCGTTGCGCGCCGCCGGTCTTGGCGTGGCGCTGTTTTGCGACCTCAAGCCCAACCCGGTGGAAGCCAACCTGGCCGGCGGGCTCGACGCCTGGCGTGCCGGCCAGCACGACGGCGTGATCGCGTTCGGCGGCGGCAGTGGCCTGGACATGGGCAAGCTGATTGCCTTCATGAGCGGCCAGACCCGGCCGGTCTGGGACTTCGAAGACATCGGCGACTACTGGACCCGCGCCGACGACAGCCGCATCGCCCCGATCATTGCCGTGCCGACCACGGCGGGAACCGGTTCAGAAGTCGGTCGTGCGGCGGTGATCATCGACGAGCGCACCCACACCAAACGCATCATCTTCCACCCGAAAATGATGCCGCGCGTGGTGATCAGCGACCCGGCCCTCACCGTCGGCATGCCTGCCAAAATCACCGCCGGCACTGGCATGGACGCGTTATCCCATTGCCTGGAAGCCTACTGCGCCCCCGGTTTTCACCCCCTGGCCGACGGCATTGCCGTGGAAGGCATGCGCCTGGTAGCCAATTCACTGGTGAAGGCGGTACACACGCCGTCGGACCTCGAGGCGCGCGCACAAATGCTCGCGGCGGCGGCGATGGGCGCCACGGCATTCCAGAAAGGCCTGGGCGGGATGCATGCGCTCTCGCATCCGGTGGGTGCGCTGTACGACACCCATCACGGCATGACCAATGCCACCTTCATGCCCTATGTCCTGCAGTTCAATCGCACGGCCATCGAGGAGCGCATCACCCGCCTGGCGGCGTACCTGCGCCTGCCCTCACCCGGCTTCGACAGTTTCATGGCCTTCGTCCTCAAGCTGCGCAAGGACATCGGCGTGCCCCATACCCTGTTTGAGCTGGGCGTGGATGACCGGCAGGCCGACCT
Source organism: Pseudomonas sp. P4_C3 (assembly GCF_056402075.1). NCBI lineage: Bacteria > Pseudomonadati > Pseudomonadota > Gammaproteobacteria > Pseudomonadales > Pseudomonadaceae > Pseudomonas > Pseudomonas sp. P4_C3. Next base: position 16,754 of record NZ_JBFUIC010000068.1, on the reverse strand, counting down.
GATCGCGGACATGGCGGTTGTCGACCCCTGCGCCGGCGGTAACCCGCTGCCATTGACCCGGGACGGCGTGGCAAAGATTTTCGACGCGGCGTTTCACGGCCGTCTGTAGGAGCGAGCCTACGGCGGCTCAGTTCGACCTGTCCAAAACCTGAAGGGGCACACATCATGAACCCAGCAAGCCAGCCGGGCACCGAAACGCACGACGATGACGTCAAGGTGCTGCACAGCATGGGCTATGCCCAGCAACTCTCACGACGAATGGGGGTTTTCTCCAACTTTGCGATTTCCTTTTCGATCATCTGCATCCTCTCGGGTGGCATCAACTCGCTGGCCCAAGGCACTTCGGGCGCGGGGGGTATATCCATCGGCATCGGCTGGCCGATCGGCTGCCTGATCTCCGGGGTGTTCGCCATGGCCATGGCGCAGATTTCCTCGGCCTATCCCACCGCTGGCGGCCTGTACCACTGGGGCTCGATTCTCGGTAACCGCTTCACTGGCTGGCTGACCGCCTGGTTCAACCTGCTGGGACTGGTCACGGTGCTGGGCGCGATCAACGTCGGCACCTACTACTTCTTTTTCGGCGCCTTCGGACCGGCACTGGGCATGGAGGATACGACCACGGTCAGGGTGATTTTCCTGGCGATCCTCACGGGCTTGCAGGCCTTGTGTAACCACTTGGGCATCGGCCTGACGGCCAAGCTCACCGACTTCTCCGGCTACCTGATCTTCGCCACCGCGCTGGCACTGACCATCGTCTGCCTGATGTCGGCACCCAGCTATGAATTCGCGCGGTTGTGGACCTTCAGCAACTATTCCGGTGAGGCGGGTGGCAGCGTCTGGCCGCAGGTCTCCAATGGCTGGGTGTTCATGCTCGGCCTGCTGTTGCCGATCTACACCATCACCGGCTATGACGCCTCCGCGCACACCTCCGAAGAAACCCGCAACGCGGCCATGTCGGTGCCGCGCGGCATGGTCATGTCGGTGGTCTGGTCGTTGCTGTTCGGCTGGCTGATGCTCAGCGCGTTCGTGCTGATGCTGCCGAACATGGACGAAGCGGCCAAGCAAGGCTGGAACGTGTTTTTCTGGGCCATGAACACCCAGGTCAACCCGACCTTGAAACTGGTGCTTTACGTGGCGATCTTCATCTCGCAGGTGCTCTGCGGGCTGGCCACCGTCACCTCGGTTTCACGGATGATCTTCGCGTTCTCACGTGACGGCGGCCTGCCCTGTTCCAAAGCCCTGGCCTCCGTCTCGCCGACCTTTCGCAGCCCGGTGGCAGCCATCTGGACCGGTGCCACCCTTGCCGTCCTGTTCGACTGGGGCTCGTCGGTGATCTCGGTCGGGGCAACGCCGGTCTATACGATCGTGGTGTCCTGCACGGTGATCTTCCTGTTCTTCTCCTTCGCCATTCCCATCGTGCTCGGCCTGTTTACCTTTGGGACTTCGAAGTGGCCGACCATGGGGCCGTGGAACATGGGGCGGTTCTGGTACTCGGTGTTCGCCATCCTCTCGATCCTGTCGATGATCATCATTTTCGTCATCGGCATCCAGCCACCGAACGATTGGGCGCTGTACATCACCATCGGCTTCCTGATCCTGACCGCCATCGTCTGGTTCGGCTTTGAAGCGCGGCGCTTCCAGGGGCCGCCGGTGGGCGACATGATCGTCAAGCGCCAGGCTGAAATCGCCGCGGCGGAGGCGGCGTTGAACGGCAAATAGAGCGAGCAATGAGTAACCTGTGGGAGCGAGCTTGCTCGCGATGGCGGCGTGTCAGGCGCCATGGATGCTGGATGTGCCGGCCTTATCGCGAGCAAGCTCGCTCCCACAAGGGTCGTGGTGTTCCAACGCTTGACTGACTGGCATTAGCCGCATCTGCCGGGCTTTTTTGTATGGCGATGATTTATCCTGTGCCTCCGATTCCCCCCCGGAGACACCTGTGCCCGCCCTCACCGCCCGCGAGGTTTACCAGCCATTGCGCGATGCCGCTCAAGGCATTCGCACGTTCCAGCGAGTCGACGACGCTTGCGAGTCTGGCCATGTACGGGTCGACATCGACGGCTGGCGCCTGACGCTCGACGTCGACACCGGCCACTTGCGCCACTGCCTGCACGGCCAAAGCCCCGATGGCCGTGAATATATGTTCGACAACGGGCAGCGCTTCGGTACCGACCCCGTGAGTTTGCTCAGCACCTGGGAGCTGGCGCAGATTGAACGGCTACTGGCCTGAATCCTTCGCAACCTGTCGTTCCCTGGCCGCACTTGTGATAAACAAGCCGGAGTGATTTTTGCGTCCAAGGAGGTTCTGCCCATGCCCCGTTCCCCACGCCTGCCGCAATGGCTGGCCTGCGCCCTGCTCGGTTTGTTCGTTGGTGTTGCCCAGGCCGGCACGACGCCCCCGGCGCCCGATGCCTTGCAACCCTTGCTGGCAACGATGAATGAGCGGTTGTACATCAGCGAGCTGGTGGCGCTGACCAAGTGGGACAGCGGTAAACCGGTCCAGGACAACGCCCGGGAAGCGCAAGTCATCGCCAACGCCCGCAAGCAAGCCACCCAGCGCCAGCTCGACCCCGACGATGTCGCCGACCTCATCGCTGCGCAGATCGAAGCCAGCAAACTGGTGCAATACGGCCGGCTCGCGCAATGGCAAGCGGCGCACAAGGCACCGGACACACCACGGCCGGACCTCATTAACGACATCCGGCCCAAGCTCGACAAGCTGCAAAACCTGCTGCTCCAGCAGTACGCCGATTTCCTGCCCTACCGCAAAGACCCGAACTGCCCGCAATGGCTGGCCACCGAACGCTCCGCGCTGATCAAGGATTACCTGCATGGCCAGGCGATGATTCGTGCGACCGGAGAGCTGTGCGTTGTAGGTCGATGACAGCGAAGTGATCCAGACGAAGAGCCCGGCCCAATCGGCCGGGCTTTCATGGACGCTCTTTCTTCTTCAGTTCGCCGCCGCTTGAAACCGCTTGCGGTAAGCCGCCGGCAGTAGCCCGACGCGTTGTTGAAACAGCCTGCGAAACGAGTTGCCATCCTCGTAGCCCACGGCATAGGTGATGCTGTCCAGCGTCATGCGTGTGGATTCAAGCAACTGTTTGGCCTTTTCCAGACGCAAGGTCTGCAGGTAGGCAATCGGCGTGTAGCCGGTGGCGTCCTTGAAACGTCGCTTGAAGTTGCGCACGCCGAAGCCGAATTGTTGGGCCACATCATCGATCAACAACGGCTGATCGAAGCGTTCTTCCAGCCAGTTTTGCRCCCGCAGGATGTCGCCATCACCATGGCTCTTGGGCATTGACCACATCACATACACCGACTGCTCGCTGCGCACCGAGTCGACCAACAGGTACTTGCCACACTTTTGCGCCAGTTCCAGTGACGCAAAGCGACGCACCAGGTGCAGCAACAGGTCCATGGCCGCACTAGCGCCGCCACTGGTGACCACGCGATTGTCCTCGCAAATGATTTGCCCTTCGTCCAGCAACGCTTCGGTATAGCGGCGACGGAAAAGCTCGGCAAAAGCCCAGTGCGTGGTCGCACGGGTGCCGTTCAATAGCCCGGCCTCACCCAACATGAACGCCGCCGTGCACATGGAAGCCACCACCGCGCCTTGGGCGTGCTGCTCACGCAGCCACGGTCCATAGGCGCAAAACGCCGGTAAGGCGTCCTTGAGGGTGAAGAGGAATCCCGGGATCAGGACCAGATCGGTTCGCGGGATCTCGCGAGTGGAACGGTTCACATGCAAGCGCTGCCCGCCCCAGGCGGCCACATCGGCGCCATCGAGCGAAGCGCTGACCACCCTGAACGGTGGTGGGTCGCTATCGGCGAACAGGTTGGCGGCACTGAGCACTTCCAGGGCCATGGTTGCGCTGGCGGCGGAGCATTGATCGGCCAGTAACAAGGTGATGTGCATAGCGACTCCATTGCACTTTCCGCATGAAAAATGTCATTTGCGCACCTACCTTAGCCGATTTCCATGGCCTAAAGTGCAGCCATCAACCCAACGGTGGCGCACTTATGAATCTCTGGTTTCGACTTTTCCTTATGCTGTTGCGTCGCCCGTGGCGCAACCCCGTGGACGCCTCGGCGACCACCGTTGTGTGCATGCGCGTGTGGCCGCTGGATCTGGACCTCAACCGGCACGTCACCAACGGTCGCTATTTCACGCTGGCAGACATCGGGCGAATGGATTACGTACTGCGCAGCGGCGCCTTTCGCGTGGCGCTTCGTCATAAGGCCGTGCCGATTGTCGGCGATACCTGGGGCAAGTTCCGCCGAGAGTTGCGCCTGTTCGAAGCCTTTGAAATACATACCCGCATGCTTGGCTGGGACGACAAGTGGACCTTTATGGAGCACCGTTTCGTGAGCAAGGGCCGGGTGGTCGGCGTGGTGGTGATGCGCGGTCTGTTCCGCGCGGGCAGAGGCACGGTGGCACCCGGTGAATTCGCGCTGGAACTGGGTTTGCCAGAGCAATCGCCGTCGATGCCGCCATGGCTGAAGGACTGGTCGCGTAACTGCAACGACATGAGCCATCAGTTGCGTACACAAGAGGCTCCGCCTGCGCGGCAACCGGAGACAGTCGGCTGACCGCCAACCTGTGTACGCTCTATTCTGTGCCTACCTCGCGCAACGGGCGAGTTGTGTGTTGTGAGTCGATCACAGCGAAGTGATCCAGACGAAGAGCCCGGCCCAATCAGCCGGGCTTTTACATCAGGAGGATGCATTGAAACGCTACTACATCGAAATGGGCGTCGCGATTACGCTGTACGCCGTGTTGTTGCTGGTGTCGGTGATCTTGCTTAAAGACCAGCAAGAAATGGCAATGATGCTGAAGATCATCATCACGCTGTTGCCTGTGATTCCTGCGGGGCTGATGTGTTGGGCGGTGGTGCGCAATATGCGCGCGCTGGACGAAATGCATTTGCGTATTCAGTACGAAGCTCTCGGTTTTGCCTTTGCCGCTTCGGCATTGCTGACCTTCACTTACGGTTTTCTGGAGAATGTCGGCTTTGCGCACGTGTCCTGGGTCTGTGTGTGGCCAGTGATGGGCCTGATGTGGATGATCGGGCTCAGACTTGCCAAGCGGCGCTACCAATGAAAAACCGTCTCAAGGAACTGCGTGCCGAACGCAAGTGGTCTCAGGTCGATCTGGCGGCGTTGCTGAATGTTTCGCGGCAGACCATCAATGCCATCGAAAATGGCCGCTATGATCCGAGCCTGCCCTTGGCGTTTCAGATTGCCCGGGCATTTGCGCTGCCTATTGAGAGCATTTTTGATGATGAGTTCGCTGGATAATCTCCCTCTTCAATCAGGCGCCCGTCCATGAGCCATACTGAAATCCTCGCTAAAATCTTCCTCGGCCCGGTGTTGCTGGCGCAAGGTCTCTACACCAGGCGGGTGACGCCGAGGCTGCCGGAGGCCGAAGGCGAACGTCAGGGCGATGCCGGCAGCGGCGACGTTCTGCGGTTGTTGATTGTCGGCGACAGCGCCGCTGCAGGCGTGGGTGCGGCGACTCAAGGTGAGGCCCTCAGCGGTCGGTTGGTGGAGCGCCTGGCCGATGATTATCAGGTGGCGTGGAAACTCTGGGCGCGCTCGGGCCTGGATTCGCAAGGGTTGCTGGAGCTGCTCGAACAGCACGCCCCCGAGCCGTTCGATGTGGTGCTGTTGTCGATTGGCGTCAACGATGTCACCAGCTCACTCAACCTGGATCAGTGGCTCGCCCGGCAACGGCGCTTGATCGCGCTGCTGTGCGACAAGTTCGCGGTGAGGCAGATCGTGGTGTCGCCGCTTCCGCCGATGCATCTGTTCCCCGCGCTGCCGCAACCCTTGCGCTGGTTTCTGGGGTTCAGGGCGCGTCGTTTCAATGCACATTTGGCGGATCTGGCCGCACGCCTGGATCAATGTACGATGCTCACCACCCCGTTGGTACCCGAACCGGGCTTGATGGCCAGCGATGGTTTTCATCCGGGGCCGATGCTCTACCGTCAATGGGCCGACGATGCCGCCAGGGCTATCGACCAACGCTTTCGCACCACAACAATAAAAACAGGAGTTGAAGATGTCTGAGCTGAACCTGAACCCCAATGTCGCAGCGTCCCTGAAGCAGTGGCACGCGATGATCGGCAAGCGCGACTTGAGCGCCTTGCCCGAACTGCTCGATCCGCAGGCGGTGTTCCGTTCGCCGATGGCGCACACGCCGTATCCGGGAGCGCCGGTGGTGTCGATGATCCTCAACACGGTCATGAACGTGTTCGAGGACTTTGCCTATCTCCGCGAGTTGGCGACGGCGGATGGCTTGAACGTGATTCTCGAATTCAGCGCCAAGGTCGGCGGGAAAGAGCTGAAGGGCATCGACATGATCCGCTTCAATGAACAAGGCAAGATTGTCGAGTTTGAAGTGATGGTGCGACCGTTGAGTGGCTTGCAGGCGTTGGGTGAGGAAATGGGGCGGCGGTTGGGGGCTTATCTGAAGGCCAGCAAGGCCTGATTTACCTGATTCAACAAATTACCCTGTGGGAGCGAGCTTGCTCGCGATAGCGGTGGGTCAGTGAACAACATATTGACTGACACTCCGCCATCGCGAGCAAGCTCGCTCCCACAGGGGTTGTGTACAGCCTGAAAACTTCACACCATCGGCTGGTGACTGGTCACGCAGTGAATCCCTCCACCACCGGCGGAGATCGCGTCGATGTCGAGCTGCACCACCTCGCGGTCCGGGTAGAGTTCGGACAACAGGTCGAAGGCTTTGGCATCCGCTTCCTTGTCACCGAACTGCGCAGCGATGATCGCGCCGTTGATCACGAAGTAGTTGATGTAGCCGGCGGCGAAGTCCTGATTGTCTTTGCTGAACTGGCTGTTGCGCGGGTTGAGCGGCGGCGACACGGTATGCACCTGCAATTTGCGGCCATCGGCATCCGTGGCGTTTTCCAGGACTTTCAGATGGGCGCGGGTGACCTTGTAGTCGTAGGACTCAGGGTCGTTGTCGAGGTTGGCGATCACCACACCAGGCTTGACGAAACGCGCATAGAAGTCGACATGGGCGTCGGTGATGTCCTTGCCCTTGATGCCCGGCAGCCAGATGATTTTACGCAGRCCCAGCCGTTCTTTCAGTTCTGCTTCGACCTCGGCCTTGCTCCAGTCGGGATTGCGATTGCGGTTGATCCAGCTGCTTTCGGTCATGATCCCGGTGCCGTGGCCATCGACTTCGATGCCACCGCCCTCGCCCACCAGTTCGCTACGCAGGTAATCCGCCTTGGCGTTTTCAGCGACCAGGGCGGCCAGTTGCGCATCGTCCGCATGCTGCTGTTTGTTGCCCCAGCCGTTGAAGTTGAAATCCACGGCACCGAGGTCGCCGTTGCCATCGACGACAAAATTGGCGCCGATGTCGCGCATCCAGATGTCATCCAGATCGGCGATCACGAAGGTGGTGTTGTGGCTGCCGCATTTGGCTTCGGCCAGGCGCCGCTCGCTCTGGCGACAGAACACGGTGACCGGCTCGTATTCGGCGATGGTGCGGGCGATCCGGCCAAGGGCGTCTTGCACGTGGGGCGTGAAGTCCTCCCAGATCGCGGCCTGTGCGCTGAAGGCGATGAAGGCTCGCTGGTGTTTGTCACCTTCATCGGGCATGTACCAATTGCCTTTACCGGCCGCTCGCGCCGACATGGACCCGAAGCCCAGTCCCATGGACGCCACCGCGCCCAGTCCGGCGATGACCGATACCTGCTTGATGAATGTTCGACGTGTCGGCATGTGTTTTCCTGAAATCCGGGGTTTGGCCGGCCCTCGGGCCGGCCGGTGATCATTTGACTGTAGCGGTCTTGAACTTGGTCCAGGTGCGCATGCGTGCCCGCATGTCGGCCTGGGGAATGTCCTTGCCGGGAATCAGCCGTGCGTAGGTGGCGTCATCGAGGTAGATGTCCGGGTTGTTGCGCATCGCGGCATCGACGTCCGGGCGGGCCTTGGCGTTGGAGGTCGGGTAGCCGGTGAAGTTGCTGATGGCTGCCATGTTCTGCGGGCGCATGACAAAGTTGATGAAGGCGTAGGCGTACTCCRGGTGCCGGGCGTCGACGGGAATGGCCATGGTGTCCATCCACACCGTGGTGCCTTCGCGGGGAATGCGGTAGTGGAAGGTGGTTTTCTTGCCGGCACTGTCCGACGTGCGTTGCGCCTGGGTCATGTCGCCGCTGTAGCCCAGGGACACGCACAGGTTGCCGTTGACCAGGTCGGTCACCGGTTGCGACTGGAACTTGCGGATGTACGGCCGCAACTTCATCAGCAAGTCACTGGCCGCCGCCAGGTCCGCCGGTTTGGCGCTGCGCGGATCGCGGCCGAGGTAGTTGAGCACCACCGCCAGCACTTCGTCCGGCGAGTCGATCATCGAGATGCCGCAGTCGGCGAATTTCGCCGCCAGTTCCGGTTTGAACAGCATGTCCAGGCTGTTGACCGGCGCGTCCGGCGCACGCTGGGTAATCTGCTCGGCGTTGTAGGTCAGGCCTATGGTGCCCCAGGTATACGGGACCGTGGCTTTGCTCGAATGCTCATAGTGCGAGCGCAGCTTTTGCAAACCGGGCTCGACGTCGTTGATAGCGGTGATTCTGGACTGGTCCAGCGGTTGCAGGCTGCCGGCGCGCATCAGGCGTTCGGCCACGGTGTCGCCGGGGAAGATCAGGTCGTAGCCACTGCCACCGGCAAGCATCTTGGCTTCCAGGGTTTCACTGCCGTCCATGACGTCGTAGATCACCTTGATCCCGGTTTCGGCGGTGAACTTGCTGAGGGTGTCCTCGGCAAAATAATCGGCCCAGTTGTACAGCCGCAGGGTTTTCTCCTCGGCGTGCAGCGCAGGCACCGCACAGCTCAGCGCCAGCCCCATGGCCAGGCACAGCTTGTTGATCATGTTCATGTCACACCCCTTGGGTTGCCCAGCGTGAGTGGATCTGACGACCGTCCTGGGTCAACAAGGCGCCGTACATTTCCGGACGGCGATCGCGGTAGATGCCCCAGGTCAGGCGGTCTTCGCGCATGGCCGCCAGGTCCAGGCTGTGGACCAGCACGCCGGTGCTGTCGCGGTCGGCCTCGGCGAGCAATTTGCCCTTGTGATTGCAGATGAACGACGAGCCGTAGAAGCTCATTTGCAGGGTCGGGTCGGTAGTCGCCGCTTCCCGGCCGACACGGTTGGCCGCCACCACCGGCAGCAGGTTGGCGGCGGCGTGACCGCGCATGGTCATTTGCCAGTGATCCCGGGAATCGAGCGTGGCGCAACCCGGTTCGGAGCCAATGGCCGTCGGGAACAGCAGCACTTCGGCACCCATCAAGGCCAGGCAGCGAGCAGTTTCCGGGAACCACTGGTCCCAGCAGATGCCCAGGCCGATGCGCCCGAACGCGGTGTCCCAGACCCGAAAACCGCTGTCGCCGGGGCTGAAATATTCCTTCTCCTGGTAGCCGATGGCGTTGGGGATGTGGGTCTTGCGGTACACGCCCAACAGGCACCCGTCGGCGTCGGCCACGCTCAGTGAATTGAAGTAAGCGTTACCGGCCTTCTCGTACCAGCTCAGCGGCAGCACCACGCCCAACTCTTTGGCCAATGCGGCAAAGCGCTGGAGCACGTGGCTGTCGCGATACTCCTCGGCCAGTGCCAGGTGCTTGTGGTGTTGCTCGATGCAGAAATACGGCGTGGCGAACAGTTCCTGCAACAGGATGACCTGCGCGCCCTTGGCTGCGGCTTCGCGGACCAGTTGCTCGGCCTGGTCGAGGTTGTGTTTCAAGTCCCAGGTGCACGGCATCTGGGTGGTGGCGATGGTGAGTAAGGTCATGGCATCAACCCCGCACCGGCCAGGCCGGCTGTTGCTGGGTGATGCAATGCACTCCGCCACCGCCATGAGCCAGATGGTTGATCCGCACCGGCACCACTTCGCGCCCCGGGAATGCCTGCGCCAGTACTTCGGCAGCGACCTTGTCGGCATCGATGCCGTAGGCCGGCATGATGATCACGCCGTTGGCGATGTAGAAGTTGGTGTAGGAGGCGCAGAACACTTCGGCCTCGGTGTCCACTGCATCGGAGGCTTCATAGAGTTCGATCAGCTCGAACTTGCGGCCCTGGGCATCGGTGGCCAGTTCAAGGGCGCGGCGGTTTTCCCGTGCGACTGCGGCATACACAGAGTCCTGGTCGTGGGTGGCGTCCACCAGCAACACGCCGGGGCGGGCAAAGGCGCACACACCGTCGACGTGGCCGTCGGTCATGTCGCCGGTCAGGTAGTCCGGATCGCCCGGCAGCCAGATGGTTTTCTTCACGCCCAGCAGGCGGGTGAAGATCTCTTCGATCTCGGCCTTGGTCACGCCCGGGTTACGGTTGGGGTTGAGCAGCACCGACTCGGTGGTGATCAGCGTGCCCTCGCCGTCCACGTGAATGGCGCCGCCCTCGTTGCTCAGCGCCGTGCCGAAACACTCCAGCCCCAAATGATTGAGCGCGCGCCGGGCCAGGCTTTCGTCCAGATCATGGGCCGACTTGCCGCCCCAGGCGTTGAAGCGCCAGCTCACACCGGCCAGGCCTTGCTGCGGATGGCAGACGAAGCTCGGGCCGGAGTCACGGCACCAGCTGTCGTTGACCGCCAATTCGATCAGCTCGATGTTCGGCCCGCACAAGGCCTTGGCGCTGGCGACGGATGACGGATCGACCACCAGTTTCACCGGCTCAAAACGGGCGATGGCGTTGGCCACCCGGGCGAAGTCCTCTTGAACCTGTGGCAGTGTCACCCGCCAGCCTGACTCCCACAGAGTCTTGTTGTGCGGCCAGACCATCCAGGTGGCGGCGTGGGTGACCCACTCGGCCGGCATCGTCCAACCGCTGTTTTGAATTTGGTTCTGCTGCATGACAAGCACCTCTGAGTTAAGTCATTGTGTTCAATGAAAACGGCCTTGGCGGTTTTGGCATGCATGCTACGGCTGGAAAAACAGGCAAACAAACGATGGATTTTGCAGGAAACTGATTAGAGGAACTTATCGATATGCTCAAACACTGGCCGCCCCTGAGCACCCTGCGCGGCTTCGAAGCCGCCGCCCGGCTGGGCAGTTTTCACAAGGCCGCCGACGAGTTGCACCTCACCCAATCGGCGATCAGCCAGCAGATCCGCAGCCTTGAAGCCTACCTGGAACAACCGCTGTTCCATCGCAGYGGGCGCAGCGTCAGCCTGACCGATGCCGGGCACGATCTGCTCAGCACCACCCAGGCGCTGTTGCAGCAACTGGCGGTGGGCATTCGCCGGTTGGGGCAATACCAGAAACCCAATCAACTGGTGCTCAACACCACCCCGGCGTTTGCCCGGCACTGGTTGTTGCCGCGCCTGGGGGATTTCCGTCGCCAGCATCCGCAGGTCGATCTGTGGATTTTCAGTACCGATGAAGTGCCGGACATGGCCAGCCAGACCATCGACCTGGCGGTGCGCGACGACATCGGTTCCCAGGCCGAATGCAGCTTCAAGGTGCTGCACGCCGACCGCCTCTACCCGGCGTGTCACCCGAGCCTGTTGGCCGTGCCCGTGGAACAGCGCACCACCCTGCATGGCGAGCGGGAAATGGACTGGAGCCACTGGGCGGTGGAGTCCGGCATTGATGTGGGGCAGATGGATCAGGGGCTGAATTTTTCCGATCCGGGGTTGCTGCTGGACGCGGCCTGCACCGGGCTGGGCATTGCGCTGGTGAGCCAGTTGCTGAGTCGGCAGGCGCGGGCCACCGGGCTGTTGCTGCCGATGGTGGAGCAAACCATCCGCGGCCCGAACTGGGCACTGCTCACCCACCGTGACAGCGAGAACATCCCGATGGCGCGGGCCTTCACCGAATGGCTGGCCGACAACCTGGCGGCCGCCCCCCAGACCACGGCGTGATCATTGCGCCGGGAAGGTTTGCAGGTAGGCGAGCAGGTCTTCGATTTTTTCCGGGTCGCTGAGGCCCCAGAAAATCATGCGGGTGCCAGGGACAACTTTCTTCGGCGCTTCGAGGTAGGCGATCAGGGTTTCGCGGTCCCAGACCAGGTTGGCGGATTTCATCGCGTCGGAATACACGTAGTCCGTGGTGACGGCGGAGTGGCGACCGATCACGCCATTGAGTTGCGGGCCAAAGAAGGCACGAGCCGATTCGCCGATCTGATGACAGCCGCTGCAGAGGCGCTTGAACACTTTCTCCCCGGCCTGGACATCGCCCGCCGCAAAGGCAGGCGCGCTGAACAGGCCTGCGGTGAGTAGCGAAGCGAGGGTCAGGGCGGCGATTTTTTTCATGTTCCGTTTCCAGTCTGCGAGTGCTCGCTATTGGAACATGACAGCTGAGGATATCCAAAACGGTCAGGTGGACACCGCCCCCTGTGGGAGCGAGCTTGCTCCCACAGGGGGTCTGTGTACTGGCTTACTTTTTGGTTCGAGAGGTATTGAGCTCAATGGCTGCCTTAATCAACGACGCCAATGCCTTTTCATCGATCGGCTCACCCTCGTGGATATCAATCGCACGCCGGGTATTGCCTTCAAGGCTTGAGTTGAACAACTTCGACGGATCGTCCAGTGAAGCGCCCTTGGCGAAGGTCATCTTCACCACCTGCTTGTAGGTCTCGCCGGTGCAGATGATGCCGGCATGGGACCACACCGGCACGCCGCGCCACTTCCACTCTTCGATCACTTCGGGGTCGGCCTGGCGGATGATCTGGCGGACGTGGGCCAGGGTTTCGCCGCGCCAGTCGGCCAGCTCCCGGATTCGCTCGTCGATCAGCGCCGAAGCTTCGTTTGGGTCAACCTTGTCCGTTTTCATCACCGTTTCGACCCTCATCATGATGGTTGTGACCGATGAGGGTAGACGGTGCTCCAAAGTTTTCAGGAATCGCTGACTGACGGCGCCTGGGGCACGGGGCGGGTTTTCACGGTGACGAACATTTTGATGCGGTCGCCGATTTCCTGGAGGGTATGACGGAATGGGTCGTGTCTTTCGCTGGTGGTCGGGTCTTCGAAGCTCCAGACCATCACTTCACCGGTAAACGGTATGCGCGAGACCTCTTCGGAGGACTTGTCGCACAGGGTGATGACGTAGTCGAACGCCTGACCTTCGAAATCTTCGAGGGACTTGCTGCGCAGACCGCTGGCATCGACGCCGATGTGATCGAGGGATTCGAAGGTGCGTGGATCGATCCCGGTGGCCTCGAGCCCGGCGCTGAAGGCCTGGAAATCGGCAGGATCGGTATGGCGCAGCAGGGCTTCGGCCATGGGTGAGCGGACATCGTTTCTGGCGCAGACGAACAGCACGCGACGTGGGTCGGTCATGGGGCTACCTCGGCTGGCAGGGTTTCAGTGTTTGCTCATCAATCCATGCAGCACGCCGAACCGCAAACCCGGTTCCGACGCAATCATATGCGTGATGCCAAACACCTTGAACGCTGCCAGCATCAACACCAGGCCGCCGGGCAAAATGCTCAGGCGATGGGTGGGCAACTCCGCCAGCTTGAGGTGTTTCACATGTTTGACTTCCAGCAGGCGCAACGACAGGCGCAACAGGCCACCGTAGGTGATGCCGCTCTGGTCGTCATCATTCAAGCCATTGGCCTTGAGCACCTTGGCCAGCATTCGCGCCGTCCCGGAAGAACCGATCGCCTGCTGCCAGCCCACGGCGCGGTAACGGCGGGCAATGCGCTCGAACTGCACGGTGGCCGCGCGTTCGGCCTCCAGCAGCGCTTCGGCCATGATCCGCCCGCCGTGGAAATAATGCGCACCGAAGGTGCCGCTGCCGATGGCAATGCTCTCGGTGAGCAGCAATTGGTCGCCACGGCCAATGATCATTTCCGTGGAGCCACCGCCGATGTCCACCACCAGCCGTGTGCTTTGCGCCGGCAAGGTGTGGGCCACGCCGGCGTAAACCAGTTGCGCCTCTTCGTGACCGGAAATGACGTCGATGCGAAAGCCCAGGTGGCGCTCGGCACTGGCCAGGAACAGCGGCGCGTTGTCCGCTTCGCGCACGGCACTGGTGGCCACCGCCCGCACACGCCCGGCCTCGAAGCCGCGCAACTTTTTGCCAAACCGCGCCAGCGCCTGCCAGCCACGGTCCAGCGCCAACTCATCGAGTGCCCCACCCTGCAGGCCTTCGGCCAGACGGACCGGTTCACGCAGGGTTTTCACTTCCTGGATGACCATCTGCTGGTTCCGTCTTACCGACTGGCCAATCATCAGGCGAAACGCATTGGAACCCAGGTCGATGGCGGCAAACAGCGGGGCGTCTTTCATAGGGGGTTCCTTGCACATTCATCTGCCGGCGGACTGGCGGCCGTCGGGCACTCAAGACGGATTGCGAGGATCTTGCCATTGCTTCGATGACACCCAGATGACACCGCCTGGAGATATGACCCACACCACAAGTGGCAGGATTTGCGGCATCCGGATGAATGGCCATCAAACCGTCATCGAATCGTCATGAATCGGGCGGCATAATCAAGTCATTCAATGCGTGCTTTACTTTTCTGCTGCCAATTCTGGTGGCTTTTTTTTGCCTGAAATTCTGCTTACAGACACTCCTGCGCCGCACGCTCGAACGTCGACGGCACGAACGCCGAGGCCAGCAGCTTGCGCTCGTACAGGAACACCTTGCCGCCATTCGAGGCTTTGTAGGTTTCAAGCACGTTGTCCGCCGCCACTTTGCTCGGGACGACGATCCGGTAGCTGCGCTGGGTCTGCGATACCGTGGGCACCAGCGCATCGTGCTGCAACTTCGGCACCACGCAATGGGTGTACTCCTCGGGCGACTTGCTGGTCTGCAAGGTCATCGTCGGATTGTTCGGCGTGGCACAACCGGCCAGCAGCAGCGAAGCGAAGGCCAGGGTCGGGGCAAAAAAAGTGCGCATGAATCAGGTCCTGAAAAGAAATCTACAGTGAATTGGGTTGCCCGCCGCTCAATGGACGTCGGGCTTGTTAATTGGTTGCTGCAGTTAATCCGGCGGTTACCAGCGCCTTCAACGACGCATCGAACTGTTTCAGCGCGGTCAGTTGCAGGTCGCGTTGCTGTTCGATTTGCGCGGCGATCTCGGGCGCGGCCTTGTCATGCACCCACACCGACGGCAGTTGTTTTTCCACCGCGCCCTCGGCCTTGCCGATGTACTGCAGGTTGGCGTCGTAGAACCGCGCGGCGAATCGCGCCTCGACCCGATCGTTACGCTGGGTCAGCAACTGGTTGTGGGTATCGAGCATCACCACCACGTCCGGGTGGGCCTGCACCAGGGCTTCGAGGTTGTCGTAGACCGTCACCGACACAAAGGTGTGGTGCAGCGAACTCATCAGCCAGTCGATGGCCAGGTCCGGATCGGAGCTGTTGACGAAGGCTTGGCGAATCCGCGCATCCAGTGCGTTTTTCGCACCATTCACGGCCACCGAGTGGTATTGCGCAAGGTATTGCAGGTTTTCCACGGTGTTCTCGCTGTAGAGCACCCCGACCGTCTGCCCGTATTGCAACCCGCCCTGGCTACCGGTGATGGGCGGCAGATGGCAGGCGCGTGCGTCCTCGGCATAGGCCGATGCGGTGGATGCAACACTGCCCAGCAACAGGGCAATCACAGCCAGTCGGGTCAAGATTTTCATCGCGCAGGTTCCTTGAGCAGCGTGTTCAATGCAGGCAATTTTCCGCCTTTGCGCAAAAAACAGAACTTGCGATTCTTGATGGTGACTATTGACTGAACCAATAGTGCGGCGACGCCAGCGCATGCCTCTGGCGCAAAGTTACCGGTCAATGTCGAACAAGCGGCTGTGCCGGGCGCCCACGGTTGATTACAGTGGCGACTGCCCTCAAAACCTGATCAAGGAACGAAACAATGGTGACCTGCTACCTGAAATACGTGCTCGATCCCTACCAGCTCGAAGCGTTCGAGCACTACGGCAAGTTGTGGATTCCCTTGGTGGAAAAGTTCGGCGGCCAGCACCACGGCTACTTTTTGCCGTCGGAGGGCGCCAACAACATCGCCCTGGCGCTGTTCACCTTCCCCAGCCTGGCGGCGTACGAACATTACCGGCAGCAGTCGATGAACGATCCCGAGTGCATCGTGGCGTTCAAGTACGCCGAAGAGAGGAAGTTCATCTTCAGCTACGAGCGTTCATTCATGCGCCCGGTATTTGGCGAACAGGATCGCTGAGTCAGACTTTTTTCAGATCCAGGCAATAGGTGTAGTAACCGGGGTCGCGCACCCAGCCCAGGGATTCATACAGGCGTTGGGCAGTGAAGTTGTCGGTGGCGGTTTCCAGGGTCATGCCTTTGCCGCCGGCCAGCTTCGCAAAATCCCGGGCGGTGTTCATCAGCAACTTACCGACCCCTTTGCCCCGGGCGGCGGGCGTGGTGAACAGATCACCAAGCAGCCAGGTGCGATGGGCGTCGATAGAGGAAAAAGTCGGGAACAGTTGGACGAAGCCGAGGTTTTCACCGTCGGGGTCCCGGGCAAGAAAAATCACCGATTCATCCCGGGCGAGTCGCTCAGCGATGAAGGCGCGCGATTGCGCAAGGTTCGACGGCTGCTTGTAGAACATCCGGTAGGCGTCAAACAAGGGGGCGATCTGGTCGATGTGCGATGCGTCGGCGCGCAGGGCCTGAATAGCCATGAGGGTGCTCCATTGCGGTCTCAAGGAGTTACAGACTAGCAATGGAAGCTCAATCGAGACGTAATATTTCCTAAAAGCACCGCCGCCCACTGTGGGAGCGAGCTTGCTCGCGATGGCGGCATCACATTCAACACTTATGTTGATTGATCTACCGCT
>NZ_JBFUIC010000067.1:0-23987 GCF_056402075.1 Pseudomonas sp. P4_C3 | reverse complement strand
ATGTAAAGCAGGTAGAGCTGGTCAGCGGACGCGGGAACGACAAGTTCCTGGTCGCAAAGCTCAAGGGTCTCGATGATCGCGAAGAAGCTCGTCTTCTGGCCGGTTATGAGATCTGCGTGCCGCGCAACCTGTTCCCTGAACTCACCGACGGCGAGTACTACTGGTACCAGCTGGAAGGTCTCAAGGTCATCGACACTCTCGGACAACTGTTCGGGAAAATCGATCACCTGCTGGAGACCGGCTCGAACGATGTCATGGTGGTCAAGCCTTGCGCTGGCAGCCTGGATGATCGCGAACGCCTGTTGCCCTATACGGAGCAATGCGTGTTGGCCATCGACCTGGCCGCGGGCGAGATGAAGGTGGATTGGGACGCGGATTTCTAAGCGTGGCTAACTTGCGCGTAGAAGTGATCAGTCTGTTTCCCGAGATGTTTTCCGCCATCAGCGAGTACGGCATCACCAGTCGGGCGGTGAAACAGGGGCTCTTGCAGCTCACCTGTTGGAATCCGCGAGACTACACGACGGATCGACATCACACTGTGGACGATCGCCCGTTTGGCGGTGGTCCGGGCATGGTGATGAAGATCAAGCCCCTGGAAGATGCTCTGGTTCAGGCCAAGGCAGCAGCCGGGGAGGCGGCGAAGGTGATTTACCTGTCCCCCCAAGGCCGTCAACTGACTCAGTCGGCGGTACGCGAGTTGGCGAATCTGGATGCATTGATCCTGATTGCCGGCCGCTATGAAGGCATTGACGAGCGTTTTATTGATGCTCATGTCGATGAAGAGTGGTCGATTGGCGACTATGTACTGTCTGGCGGCGAGCTGCCGGCAATGGTCCTGATCGATGCGGTTACACGACTGCTGCCTGGAGCTTTAGGGCATGCGGACTCCGCCGAGGAAGATTCCTTTACGGATGGTTTGCTGGATTGCCCGCACTACACCCGACCGGAGGTGTATGCGGATCAGCGTGTTCCCGACGTATTGCTAAGTGGCAATCACGCGCACATCCGGCGTTGGCGTTTACAGCAGTCCCTTGGTCGGACTTTTGAACGACGCGCCGATCTTCTGGAAAGCCGCTCGCTTTCTGGAGAAGAGAAGAAGCTGCTCGAGGAATACATCCGCGAGCGGGACGATAGTTAACAACGTATCGATGGTAGATCCGACGATTTACCTTAGGAGCACAGCATGACTAACAAAATCATCCTTGCACTCGAAGCAGAGCAGATGACCAAAGAGATCCCTACCTTTGCCCCGGGCGACACCATTGTCGTTCAGGTGAAAGTGAAGGAAGGCGACCGTTCGCGTCTGCAAGCGTTCGAAGGTGTTGTTATCGCCAAGCGTAACCGCGGCGTAAACAGTGCATTCACCGTTCGTAAAATCTCCAACGGTGTTGGCGTAGAGCGTACTTTCCAGACCTACTCCCCGCAAATCGACAGCATGGCTGTCAAGCGTCGCGGTGACGTACGTAAAGCCAAGCTGTACTACCTGCGCGACCTGTCGGGTAAAGCAGCTCGCATCAAGGAAAAACTGGCTTAAGTCCAGCTTCCGATGCAAAAAAAAGCAGCCTGCGGGCTGCTTTTTTGTTGTCTGCGATTTATCTTCCCTGGCCGTATTGCCGGTCTTGCCTGAGCCTTTATGCCTGCCATTGATCATCCCCTGATTGACCAGTTTCTCGACGCTCTTTGGCTGGAGAAAGGTCTCTCCGATAACACTCGAGACGCCTATCGTAGTGACCTGGCGTTGTTCAACGGCTGGTTACAGGACAATGGACTGGAGCTGGTCAATGCCGGGCGAGAGTTGATTCTCGACCACCTGGCCTGGCGCCTGGAGCAAAACTACAAGCCTCGTTCCACTGCTCGATTTCTCTCGGGTGTGCGTGGCTTTTATCGCTACTTGCTACGGGAAAAGTTGATTACAGTCGATCCGACGTTACGCGTCGATATGCCGCAACTTGGCAGGCCATTGCCAAAATCCTTGTCGGAAGCAGACGTGGAAGCGCTGCTGAAGGCGCCGGATCTGAGCGAAGCCATCGGTCAGCGCGACCGCGCCATGCTCGAAGTGCTTTACGCTTGCGGCTTGCGGGTGACCGAGCTGATCAGCCTCACCCTGGAACAGGTCAATTTGCGCCAGGGCGTGTTGCGGGTGATGGGTAAGGGCAGCAAGGAGCGACTGGTGCCAATGGGTGAGGAGGCGATTGTCTGGGTCGAGCGCTACATGCGTGATGCGCGCAGTGAACTGCTGGGCGGGCGTCCCAGCGATGTGTTGTTTCCCAGTCAGCGTGGCGAGCAGATGACCCGCCAGACCTTCTGGCACCGGATCAAGCATCAGGCCAAGGTGGCGGGGATCGGCAAGTCACTGTCGCCACACACCTTGCGTCATGCCTTCGCCACGCACCTGCTCAACCACGGTGCAGACCTGCGGGTGGTGCAGATGCTGTTGGGGCACAGCGACTTGTCGACGACCCAGATCTACACCCATGTTGCCCGGGCACGGCTGCAGGATCTGCATGCCAAACACCACCCCCGGGGTTAACCGAAACCCTGTGGGAGCGAGCTTGCTCGCGATAGCGGCCTGACAGTCGATACATGTTTTGGATGTGATGCCGTCATCGCGAGCAAGCTCGCTCCCACAGGGGGTTGTGGTGATCACAATGTCTTGCATCAGGTGCATTCGGCCATGCGAACCTTATGTGATAGGCTGGGCCAGTTTGCACGATGGGCGGTTATGACCCGGTGTTTCGGCACGGGCGTTCTGATCGTCCCATATGTTCGCCTTCAGGAGTTCTCATGCGTCTGACCCAGATTTTCGCCGCCGCAGCCATTGCGTTGGTCAGCACCTTTGCCGTCGCCGATGACGCGGCCGACAAAGCCATTCGTAAAAGCCTGGAAAACCTCCAGCTCGAAGTGCCAGTGGAAAGCATCACCGCCAGCCCGTTGCCAGGCCTGTACGAAGTCAAGCTCAAAGGCAGCCGCGTGCTGTATGCCAGTGCCGACGGCCAGTACGTAGTTCAGGGCTACCTGTTCGATCTCAAGGACGGCAAGCCGGTCAACCTGACCGAGAAAACCGAGCGCCAGGGGATCTCCAAGCTGATCAACGACATCCCGGTTGCCGAAACCGTTGTCTACCCGGCCATTGGCGAAACCAAGTCGCACATCACCGTATTCACCGACACCACCTGCCCGTACTGCCACAAACTGCATGCCGAAGTGCCTGAGCTGAACAAGCGCGGCATCGAAGTGCGTTACGTCGCGTTCCCGCGCCAGGGCCTGGGCTCGCCGGGTGACGAACAGCTGCAAGCGGTGTGGTGCTCGAAGGACAAGAAGGCGGCCATGGATAAAATGGTCGACGGCAAGGAAATCAAGGCCGCCAAGTGCGATAACCCGGTTTCCAAACAGTTCGCACTCGGCCAGTCGATCGGCGTGAACGGTACACCGGCCATCGTTTTGGCCGACGGTCAGGTCATTCCGGGCTACCAGCCTGCGCCACAAGTCGCCAAACTGGCGCTGGGCGCAAAGTAAATTCGCATCGTCACGGCAAGCCTTGACGATCATGGTCCGGTAGCGACATTCGCCGGGCCATCAATAGAGAGCCGCGAGTCTGCGGTTGTTTTCACGGCCGGCCTCGAGTCGGCCGTTTTATGGGGAGTTCACAGTGAAACCGGTCAAAGTAGGCATCTGTGGGTTAGGAACCGTCGGTGGCGGTACCTTCAACGTACTTCAGCGCAACGCCGAGGAAATTGCTCGTCGTGCCGGGCGTGGGATCGAAGTGGCACAAATTGCCATGCGCACGCCAAAGCCTCAGTTCCAAACGACCGGTATTGCGATTACCAACGATGTCTTCGAAGTGGCCACGAACCCTGAGATCGACATCGTTATAGAGCTGATGGGCGGCTACACCGTTGCCCGCGAGCTGGTACTCAAGGCCATCGAGAATGGCAAGCATGTGGTCACCGCGAACAAGGCACTTATCGCCGTTCACGGTAATGAAATTTTCGCCAAGGCCCGCGAGAAGGGCGTGATCGTTGCGTTCGAAGCGGCGGTAGCCGGTGGTATTCCAGTGATCAAGGCGATCCGCGAAGGCCTGTCGGCCAACCGCATCAACTGGGTGGCCGGTATCATCAACGGCACCGGCAACTTCATCCTGACGGAAATGCGCGAGAAGGGTCGCACCTTCGAAGACGTATTGGCCGAAGCCCAGGCACTGGGTTACGCCGAAGCCGATCCGACCTTCGACGTCGAGGGTATCGACGCCGCTCACAAGCTGACGATCCTGGCGTCCATCGCGTTCGGTATCCCGCTGCAATTCGA
The DNA here is from genome assembly GCF_056402075.1 of Pseudomonas sp. P4_C3. Taxonomy (NCBI): domain Bacteria; kingdom Pseudomonadati; phylum Pseudomonadota; class Gammaproteobacteria; order Pseudomonadales; family Pseudomonadaceae; genus Pseudomonas; species Pseudomonas sp. P4_C3. The sequence continues at coordinate 19,682 of NZ_JBFUIC010000067.1, read as the reverse complement.
CAAGGCCTACACCGAAGGCATCACCAAACTGACCACCGCCGACGTCAACTACGCCGAAGCGCTGGGCTACCGCATCAAGCACCTGGGCGTGGCGCGCAGCACCGCGGCGGGTATCGAACTGCGCGTGCACCCGACGCTGATCCCGGCCGATCGCCTGATCGCCAATGTCAACGGCGTGATGAACGCGGTGATGGTCAACGGCGATGCTGCCGGTTCGACCCTGTTCTACGGCGCTGGCGCCGGCATGGAACCGACCGCTTCGTCGGTGATCGCCGACCTGGTGGACGTGGTCCGCGCCATGACTTCCGACCCGGAAAACCGGGTGCCGCACCTGGCATTCCAGCCGGATTCGCTGTCGGCTCACCCGATCCTGCCGATCGAAGCCTGCGAAAGCGCCTACTACCTGCGTATTCAGGCCAAGGACCATCCGGGCGTATTGGCTCAGGTCGCAAGCATCCTCTCGGAGCGCGGCATCAACATCGAGTCGATCATGCAGAAGGAAGCCGAGGAGCACGACGGCCTGGTGCCGATGATCCTGCTGACCCACCGCGTGCTGGAACAGCACATCAACGACGCCATCGCTGCTTTGGAAGCCTTGGCGGGTGTGGTCGGTCCGGTTGTACGGATCCGTGTCGAGCACCTGAACTAAGCCGATATCGTTGAGCGGGTTCGCTTGCGGGCCCGGCACTACGAACACTGTCCATTGGAGTCAGTCATGCGTTACATCAGTACCCGCGGCCAGGCACCGGCCCTGAATTTCGAAGACGTCCTGCTGGCAGGCCTTGCCACCGACGGCGGTCTGTACGTCCCGGAAAACCTGCCACGTTTCACCCAGGAAGAAATCGCGTCCTGGGCCGGCCTGCCGTATCACGAGCTGGCCTTCCGGGTCATGCGCCCGTTCGTTACCGGCAGCATCCCCGACGCCGATTTCAAGAAAATCCTTGAAGAAACCTACGGCGTGTTCGCCCACAGCGCCGTTGCGCCGCTGCGTCAGCTGAACGGCAACGAATGGGTGCTGGAGCTGTTCCACGGCCCGACCCTGGCGTTCAAGGACTTCGCCCTGCAATTGCTCGGTCGCCTGCTCGACTACGTGCTGGAAAAGCGCGGCGAGCGCGTGGTGATCGTCGGTGCCACCTCCGGTGACACCGGCTCGGCCGCCATCGAAGGCTGCAAGCACTGCGAAAACGTCGACATCTTCATCCTGCACCCGCACAACCGCGTGTCCGAAGTGCAGCGTCGGCAGATGACCACCATTTTTGGTGAGAACATCCACAACATCGCCATCGAAGGCAACTTCGATGACTGCCAGGAAATGGTCAAGGCGAGCTTCGCCGACCAGGGTTTCCTCAAGGGCACTCGCCTGGTGGCCGTGAACTCGATCAACTGGGCGCGGATCATGGCCCAGATCGTTTACTACTTCCACGCGGCCCTGCAGCTGGGCGGCCCGGCGCGTTCGGTGGCGTTCTCGGTGCCGACCGGCAACTTCGGCGACATCTTCGCCGGTTACCTGGCGCGCAACATGGGCCTGCCGATCAACCAGTTGATCGTCGCCACCAACCGCAACGACATCCTGCACCGCTTCATGAGCGGCAACCAGTACGTCAAGGAAACCCTGCACGCCACGCTGTCGCCGTCCATGGACATCATGGTGTCGTCGAACTTCGAACGCCTGCTGTTCGACCTGCACGGTCGCAACGGTGCGGCCATCGCCGGGCTGATGGATTCGTTCAAGCAGGGCGGCGGTTTCAGCGTCGAGCAAGAGCGCTGGACCGAAGCCCGCAAGTTGTTCGACTCGCTGGCCGTGGATGACGCGCAAACCTGCGAAACCATCGCTGAAGTCTACGAGCAGACTGGCGAAGTGCTGGATCCACACACGGCCATCGGCGTGAAAGCTGCGCGGGAATGCCGTCGCAGCCTGGACATTCCAATGGTGATCCTGGGCACCGCCCACCCGGTCAAATTCCCGGACGCCGTGGAAAAAGCCGGTGTAGGAAAAGCGCTCGAGCTGCCTGCACATCTTTCTGATTTGTTTGAACGAGACGAACGTTGCACCGTATTGCCAAATGACCTGAAGGCCGTGCAGGCCTTTGTCAGTCAGCATGGCAACCGCGGCAAGCCGCTGTAACCGGTCAGCGCTGTTACATTTTGAAGCCCGTCTCCTGACGGGCTTTTTCATTTCTGCATGCACACTTGTCGTGTTATCGCCGCGAAGGGACAGGCGAATGGATCACCAAGGACGTGGGAATGCTGTTTACAAGTGTGTTCAAGCCAGTCGCACGCTGGCTGTTTTTATTCGGCATGCTGGGAATCGCCGAATGGGGAGGGGCGAACCCTGCATCGATTCCGGAACGCGGGATGTCTGCCCCCCACTCAAAGGTCGTGCTGAATGACCAGGAGTTGCAATGGATGGCCAGCCATCCACGGGTCGTGGTCACGGCACTGGAATATCCGTTGTACCTGTTCAAGGATGAACATGGCCAATGGACGGGCTTGAACAGTGATCTGCTCAAGCGCATCAGTGACATGACGGGGTTGCAGTTCGTTTACGAACAGTCTTTTTCCACCGATCAGATGCTGGCCCATCTGGAAAGCGGCGCGGCGGATTTGAGTACGACCCTGGCGATGAATGACGAACGCAAGGTATTTCTCGATTTCAGCCATGCGTTCGGCGGTGCCGGATGGGTCTTTGTCGGGCAGGCTGGGGCGCCGCCGGTGCAGTCGCTGGAGGATATGGCGACGCGGGTACTGGTGCTGCCGACCCGGCATGCACTGGAAGCGGTGATCCGTCGTGATTATCCGTCCATCGAATTGCGTTCGGTTAAAACCTACGCCGAAGCCCGTGCCTGGGTTGAAAGCGACGAAGCCTACGTCACCATCGAAAACGAAATCGGCGCCCAGCATTTTCCGTCGGGTCGGCTGCAGATCGGGGCTGTAGTGCCGGGCAAATGGGATGCGGATTATCTGACGTTGCGCAAAGGTCAGCCGCAGTTGCTGAGTATCCTCAACAAGGCGCTTGAGGCGTTTCCTGCGCAGGAGCTGCGCGACCTTCGCCTGAAGTGGTTCGGCGGCGCTACCGTGCCACAGCCGCCTGGTCTCTGGCAGCGGATTGACCAGTGGGTCTGCTGGGGCATGTTTGTGCTCAGCCTGTTCGGGCTGTTGTCCCTGCTCTGGAATCGGCGGTTGGCGGTGGTGGTCAGGCAACGGGTCGAGGCCCAAAGGAGCCTGCGCGATCAGCTCGCCTTCCAGCATGCCCTGATGGATGCCATGCCTGACCCGATGTTTGTCCGTGATCTGCAAGGGCGCTTGATCATGTGCAACAAAAGTTATGAGGACGCCTTGTCGACACGTTTTGACCGGATGCAGGGGCGGCAGTTGATCGAGGTCGATGTCATGCCCAGACAAACCGCGGAACTGCTGCATGCCGAGTTTCTGGCGCAGTTGAGTACGCGCAGGACGCGCTTTTTCGAGCGTCAATTGATGTTCAAGGAAGGCGTCAGGGATATCTACCAGTGGACGGTGCCGTTTTACACGGCAGATGGCCAGCTACGAGGATTGTTGGGGGGCTGGGCCGACATCGCCCGTCGTACCCGACAGATGTGATGGTTGCGTTTTTTCTCTGTCATGTTCGCCGTGCATGCTCTCTTGACTGGGCTGCAGGTTCGCTTGCGGTCAGTACCCAGAACTTTCTTCTCGGGCCAGCGGTCATCTTTTTCAGGCATGCCCCAGGCACGTTGTTTCGGACTATTGAGTGGTGATCGGGATGGAAAGTATCAGTCTGTTGCTCGGTGAGGCGCTGAGCCCGTATCAGGTCACGTTGACCCCGTCAGGCATTCGTGGCGAATGCCGGATAACCTTGAAGAATGCTATCGGCGCGACCGTGGTCGAGCGCGCGTTCAATCAGGTCCAGTTGAATGACAAACGGCTGCTGACGGATGTGGTCGACGGTTTGCATCGCGACGTGCTGATCGCTGAAGGGCGCCTTGAGCCTTGTGTCATCGCGGCATTGCGTAATGCGGCGCAGGACAAGCTTCTGGCCAGCCGCAATTGAACGGATATTTGTGGGAACCTTCCCGCGCCCAGGTCAGTCAGACCTTGTAACAGCAGGATCGAGCATTGTGCTCCGGTGCTTGTAGCTTGCTGCTACTGGTCTCTAGGCAGGCCATGTTTAACCCCGGGTCGTCTCCCCACTTCCCGGGGTTTCTTTTTGCCCGGGATTTGTCAGGGCTGCGCCAGATTGTCGAAAAACGCCTTGGTGTCTTTCAGGTAATCGCTGCGACTCTCCGGATCCAGCCAGGCGGCGTAGGCCTCGTCAAGGCGTTCACGGGGAAGGGTGCGCAGTACCTGGTTGATCTCGACAATGGCCTGCCGGCCCTTTGGCGTGTCGGTGCAGCCGATGTAACCGGACAGGTACTTGCCAGTGCCACGGATCGGATAGAACTGCAATTCATCTTCGGCGATACCTTGCAGTGAGGCCTGGTAACGAATTTCCGGGCGATAACCCAACAGCAGGCGCAAGCGCCCCAGGCGCTGCATCTGTAGCAGGCTGCCCAAGGCGTCATTGCCGTAATGAGCGGTCAGCGCGTCGGCTGGCGCTTCAGCTTAGATGGCTCCGTCTTTGCGCAACTGTGCGATCTGCGTCGCGTCATAGCCAAGTTCCTGGAGTACCTGTGCGTTGTGCTCACCCAATTGTGGCCCGACCCATTCACATTCCCCAGGTGTCTCTGAGAGTTTCGGCACAATGCCCGGCATCTTGAAGTCTTTGCCGTCCGGCAGCTTGGCCTGCAGGAACATTTCCCGCGCCAGGTACTGAGGGTCATTGAACATGTCTTCGGCGCTGAAGATCCGGCTGGCCGGCACCTCGGCCTGATTGAGCCGCGCCAGCACCGTGTCCAGCGGCAACGAGTTGACCCAGCGATCGATGACGCCATAAATCTCGTCGCGTCGGGCATCGCGGCCATCGTTGCTGGCAAGCAGAGGATCGTTGGCCAGGTCTTCCCGGTCAATGATCAGCATGAAACGTTTGAAAATCGCGTCGCCATTGGCGCCGATCTGCACGTGCTTGCCATCGGCGCTGGTGTGGATCGAGGACGGGGTGATGCCCGGCATGATGTTGCCCGTGCGTTCGCGAATGAAGCCGAACACATCGAACTCCGGGACCATGCTTTCCATCATCGCGAAGATGGCTTCGTACAGCGCCACGTCCACCACTTGCCCCTGGCCACCGTTGACCTCGCGATGACGCAGGGCCATCAGTGCGCCGATCACGCCCCAGAGCGCGGCAATCGAGTCGCCGATGGAAATGCCGGTGYGCACCGGTGGCCGGTCTTCGAAGCCGGTGATGTAGCGCAGGCCCCCCATGGATTCACCAACTGCGCCAAAGCCGGGCTGATCTTTCATCGGGCCGGTCTGGCCGAAACCCGACAGCCGCACCATGACCAGTTTCGGGTTCAAGGTGTGCAGGACGTCCCAGCCCAGGCCGAGTTTCTCCAGGACGCCGGGACGAAAGTTTTCGATCAGAATGTCTGCTTCACCCAGCAGCTGTTTCAGGATCGCCTGACCGTCAGGGTGCTTGAGATTGAGGGTCAGGGACTTTTTATTGCGGGCCTGGACGAACCACCACAACGAAGTGCCTTCATACAACTTGCGCCATTTGCGCAATGGATCACCGCCGTCCGGGGACTCGACCTTGATCACATCGGCACCGAATTCAGCGCAAATGCGCGAAGCAAACGGGCCGGCAATCAAGGTACCCAATTCGATGACTTTCAGACCGGAAAGCGGTTTGGCGGTGAGCGGCATGCGGGATCCTGCAGGACAAGGGATGAGCGATTAGAGCGTTTTAACATAGCCGACTGTCAGGCGCTCCAGCTTGATTGTGTTCAATTCGTGGATTGCCCGTCGCATCGGTTAGACTTGCCGCCTTTCCTCGTATCAAGAAGCCCGTTCATGGCCCAGCCGTCCACGACCTACAAGTTTGAACTGAACCTCACCGACCTCGACCGCAGCGTCTACGAGAGCGTGAAGCAGACCATCGCCCGTCACCCTTCGGAAACCGAAGAGCGCATGACCGTGCGCCTGCTGGCCTACGCCCTCTGGTACAACGAGCAACTGTCTTTTGGCCGTGGTCTGTCGGAAGTGGATGAACCGGCCTTGTGGGAAAAAAGTCTGGATGACCGCGTCCTGCACTGGATCGAAGTCGGCCAGCCCGATGCCGAGCGCCTGACCTGGTGCTCGCGCCGCACCGAGCGCACCAGCCTGCTGGCCTATGGCAGCCTGCGCGTCTGGGAAACCAAAGTGATCCCGGCGATCAAAAATCTGAAAAACGTACATATCGCGGCTGTTCCGCAGGAAGTCCTGGAAACCCTGGCCAAAGACATGCCGCGCGTTATCAAGTGGGACGTGATGATCAGCGAAGGAACGATTTTCGTCACCGACGACCGTGGTCAGCACGAAGTCCAGTTGCAGTGGCTGGCCGGTGAGCGCGGCTGATTATTCGCCATTGCACCGCGTCACCCGGTTTTATCCTACGTATCGAAGAGAAGCATCATTCACCCCATGCGCATCGAACCTCGCCTGCTGCCCGACACCCTGCCATTCCTCGGTGATATTCCGCCGCTGCTGACCCGCCTGTACGCGGCGCGGGGTGTGCAATCCGAGGCAGAACTGGACAAGAGCCTGGCGCGGTTGATTCCGTTCCAGCAGCTCAAGGGCATCGATGCCGCCGTGGATCTGCTGGTGACGGCGCTCGAACAGCGCCAGCGCATTCTTATCGTCGGCGACTTCGATGCCGACGGCGCGACGGCCAGCACTGTGGGCACGCTGGGCCTGCGTTTGCTGGGCGCGGCGCATGTCGATTATCTGGTGCCAAACCGTTTCGACTACGGCTACGGCCTGACACCGGAGATCGTCGCGGTGGCGCTTGAGCGTCAGCCGCATTTACTGATTACCGTCGACAACGGCATCTCCAGCGTCGAAGGCGTGGCCGCGGCGAAAAAGGCCGGGCTCAAGGTGCTGGTTACCGATCACCACTTGCCCGGTGACGAGCTGCCGTTAGCCGACGCCATCGTCAATCCGAACCAGCCAGGTTGTGAGTTCCCGAGCAAGGCACTGGCCGGGGTCGGGGTGATTTTCTATGTGCTGATGGCCCTGCGTGCGCGGTTGCGCGAACTGGGCTGGTACACAAGCAAGCCGCAGCCGAATATCGGCGAACTGCTCGATCTGGTGGCCTTGGGCAGTGTGGCCGACGTGGTGCCGCTGGATGCCAACAACCGGATTCTGGTGCATCAGGGCCTGGAGCGCATTCGTGCCGGACGTTCCCGGCCGGGGATCAAGGCGATCCTCGAGGTGGCCAAGCGTGACCATGCACGTATCACTTCCACCGACCTGGGCTTCATTGTCGGCCCGCGGCTGAACGCGGCGGGGCGCCTGGATGACATGAGCCTGGGCATCGAATGCCTGCTGACCGAAGACGCCGGTCTGGCCCGTGAGATGGCGGCGCAACTGGACGGCATGAACCAGGATCGCAAATCCATCGAGCAAGGCATGCAGCGTGAAGCGCTGGCGCAGCTCAAGGATCTGCCGGTGGAGTCGATGCCGTTCGGCTTGTGCCTGTTCGATCCCGAGTGGCATCAGGGCGTCATCGGTATCCTCGCGTCACGGATGAAAGAGCGCTATTTCCGCCCGACCATCGCCTTTGCCGATGCCGGAGATGGCCTGCTCAAGGGCTCGGGGCGTTCGGTCCAGGGCTTTCACATCCGCGACGCCCTGAGCGTGGTGGCGGCGCAGCATCCGAATCTGATCACCAAATACGGTGGCCACGCGATGGCGGCCGGCCTGACGCTACCGGAAGAAAATTTCCCCATGTTCGCCGAAGCCTTTGACGCTGAAGTGCGCCGGCAACTGCGCGAAGAAGACCTGACTGGCCGCCTGTTGTCGGACGGCACCCTGGCGGTGGAAGAGTTTCACCTGGAGCTGGCCCGTGCCCTGCGGCATGCCGGTCCTTGGGGGCAGCACTTCCCGGAACCCTTGTTTCATGGGGTGTTCCAGTTGGTCGAGCAGCGCGTCGTTGGCGAACGGCACCTTAAAGTCGTACTGAAAAGTGAATGTGGTTCGGTGAAACTCGACGGCATTGCCTTCGGGATCGACCGCGACATCTGGCCGAATCCGACCATCAAGTGGGTGGAACTGGCCTACAAACTCGACCTCAACGAGTTTCGTGGCAACGAGACGGTCCAGCTGATGATTGCCCACATCGAACCGCGTTGAGCCCACACCTGTAGGAGCGAGCTCGCTCGCGATGGACGACAGGACACCGCGGGGTATCAGGTTCCCGGCGCCATCGTTCACGTCCATCGCGAGCGAGCTCGCTCCTACAAGGGGGCGACATCCGTCGATGTCGACTAGGCTCTAAGCACTGCTTGATTTTGGCCTTGTGACGTCTTGTCGAATTTTTTGCCCGCGGGGGCGGGTGCTGTACCTTTTTCCTGTCACTCGTCGACTATTCAAACAGAACCTGGAGCCTGCCCACTGATTCGAGAGGTGCCCCATGAGTCTGCTGCTTGAACCCTTTACCCTTCGCCAATTGACCCTGCCCAACCGCATCGCGGTATCGCCGATGTGCCAGTACTCCAGTGCCGATGGCCTGGCCAATGACTGGCACCTGGTCCACCTCGGCAGCCGCGCTGTCGGCGGGGCCGGGCTGGTGTTTACCGAAGCCACGGCGGTCACCGCCGACGGGCGTATCACCGCTCAGGACCTCGGTCTGTGGAATGACGAGCAGATCGAACCCCTGCAACGCATCACCCGCTTCATCAACGCCCAGGGCGCCGTTGCCGGCATTCAGCTGGCCCATGCCGGGCGCAAGGCCAGCACCTACCGGCCGTGGCTCGGCAAGCATGGCAGCGTCAAGCCCGATGAGGGCGGCTGGGTGCCGGTCGGACCTTCACCGATCGCGTTCGATCCACAGCACACCCAACCCAGACAATTGGATGACGGCGAGATCGCGAAGGTGATCCAGGCCTTTGTCGATGCGGCAAAACGCTCACTGACGGCCGGTTTCAAGGTGGTCGAAGTGCACGCGGCCCATGGTTACCTGCTGCATCAGTTCCTGTCGCCGTTGAGCAATCAGCGTCGCGATCAATATGGCGGCTCCTTCGAAAATCGTATTCGGCTGGTGCTGCAGGTCACCGAAGCGGTGCGTGCGGTGTGGCCTGAAGAGTTGCCGGTGTTTGTCCGGGTCTCGGCCACCGACTGGGTGGAAGATGGCTGGAACCCCGATGAAACGGTGGAACTGGCACGCCGCCTCAAAGCCCTGGGGGTCGACCTGATCGACGTCTCGTCGGGCGGGACGGCGGTGAATGCGGAGATTCCCACAGGACCGGGTTACCAGACCCGCTTCGCCGAGCGTGTACGCAAGGAGTCGGGCATGGCCACCGGCACGGTTGGCATGATCACCGAGCCGGCCCAGGCCGAGCACATCCTGCGCACCTGTCAGGCGGACATCATCTTCCTGGCCCGTGAGTTGTTGCGCGATCCCTACTGGGCGTTGCATGCAGATGACGATCTGGGCGGGCACAAGGCCGTGTGGCCGGCGCAGTATCAGCGGGCGACTCACCGTGAGCAGCCGATTCATGAATCGGATTTGCGCGACTGAAATCCATCGATACGAAAAAGCCCCTGAATCGCGAGATTCAGGGGCTTTTGTTTATGCCGGTGACCGATCAGGCCGCTTCGATCTTGCTGCGGTTCTGTTCGACCTGGTTCAAGTAATCCTTGAGCTTTTCCTGTTCGGCCGCCGTCGTGAACAAACCGAGCTTGCTGCGACGCCAGAGGATGTCGTGGGCGCTGGTGGCCCATTCTTCGTTGCACAGATAGTCGACTTCGCGGGTGTAGAGACCGCCGCCGATGTGCTCGCCCATATCGCTGAGGTCCTGTACGCCTTCGAGCATACGCCAGGTACGGCTGCCGTAGGTGGTGGCCCAGCGGCGAGCGATCTCGCTCGGTACCCAGTCGAATTTGTCGCGGATACGCGAGCTCAAGGCTTGCGGGGTGGTCATGTCTTCACCGCCCGGCAGCGTGGCGCTGGCGGTCCAGCTTGGCTTGATGTGTTTGAAATACGGTGCCAGTTGCGCCAGCGCCGACTCGGCCAGTTTGCGATAGGTGGTGAGCTTGCCGCCGAACACCGACAGCAACGGAGCCTCTTCGCCTGTGCCAGACAGCGCCAGGGTGTAATCGCGGGTCACGGCCGACGGGTTGTCGGATTCGTCGTTGCACAGCGGGCGCACACCGGAATAGCTGTGCAGGATGTCGTCGCGGCTGATCTGCTTTTTGAAATGGGCATTGACCACGTTCAGCAGGTAATCGGTTTCGCCATCGGTAATTGCCACTTTCGCCGGATCGCCGGTGTACTCGCGGTCGGTGGTGCCGATCAGGGTGAAGTGATTCAGGTACGGAATGGTGAACACGATGCGCTGATCTTCGTTCTGCAGGATGTGCGCGTGTTCGCCTTCGTATAGTTTCGGCACGATCAGATGGCTGCCCTGGATCAGGCGGATGCCGTATGGCGATTCCATCTTCAAGTCATCGCGAATGAACTTGGCGACCCATGGCCCGGCCGCATTGACCAATGCCTTGGCGCGGATCGAAAACAGACTGCCATCGGCACGCTCCAGGTGCAGGTGCCACAGGCCCTTGGTGCGACGCGCGCTGACGCAGCGGGTCTGGGTGTGAACGTGGGCGCCGTTTTCCCGGGCGGCCATGGCGTTCAACACCACCAGGCGCGCGTCATCCACCCAGCAATCGGAGTATTCGAAGCCCTTGGTGATCTCGCTTTTCAGTGCGTTGTCAGGGCCGAACTTCAGGCTTTTCGAACCTTGCAGTTGCTCGCGCTTGCCCAGGTTGTCATAGAGAAACAGACCGGCGCGAATCATCCACGCCGGGCGCAGGTGCGGGCGGTGCGGCAACACGAAACGCATTTGCTTGACGATGTGCGGAGCCTTGGCCAGCAGTACTTCACGTTCGGCCAAGGCTTCACGCACCAGGCGGAATTCGTAATGCTCGAGGTAGCGCAGGCCACCGTGAATCAGCTTGCTGCTGGCCGACGAGGTATGGCTGGCCAGGTCATCCTTTTCGCAAAGGAACACCGAGAGACCGCGACCGGCGGCATCCGCTGCGATCCCCACGCCATTGATCCCGCCACCGATGACGGCGATATCGTAAACCTCGGCGAGAGGGGGCGTGGGCAAGGTGGAAGTGGGCATCGGCTCGGCCTCGGAGTTCTTTGATGTTCTGTATTTGAATTCGAACATTAATGTTCATTTGCGAAAATACTAGCCCATAAAGACGCGCACAGCCAGCCAGCTTCGATTGAAAATACTCATCGAAGGGCCGTTAAAGGAAAATTTACGAACATAAAAGCAAAAGATCGCGCTCGGGCGATCTTTTAAGACTGGAAAGGGTTTAAACGACTTCCAGCCGAACCTTGTGCTGGTTCAGCAGTTGCGCCAGCGCCGGGGAAGGCTGCTGATCGGTGACCAGGCAATCGACGAGGCTGATCGGCCCCAGGCGAATCATGGCGTTGCGTCCGAATTTGCTGGAGTCGGCCGCGAGGATCACTTGCCGGGCATTGGCGATGATCGCCTGGGATACCCGCACTTCCTGATAGTCGAAGTCCAGCAGGCTGCCGTCTTCATCGATGCCGCTGATGCCCACCAGGGCGAAGTCGACCTTGAACTGATTGATGAAATCGACACTGGCCTGACCGACCACACCGCCGTCGCGCCGTACGTTGCCACCGGTCAGCAGCACGTCGAAGTCGTCCTTGGCGCTGAGCATCGAAGCCACATGCAGGTTGTTGGTGATGATTTTCAGGTGACTGTGGTTGAGCAGTGCCCGGGCAATGGATTCGGTGGTCGTGCCGATGTTGATGAACAACGAGGCATGGTCGGGAATCTGCGCGGCAATGGCTTCGCCGATACGCTGTTTCTCGTCGCGCATCTGATCGGCGCGCATGGCGTAGGCGGTGTTTTCAACGCTGGAGTCGTAAGCCGCGCCGCCGTGGTAGCGACGCAACAAATTGGCTTCCGCGAGCTGATTGATGTCGCGGCGGATGGTCTGCGGGGTAACAACGAACAACGTGGCCATTTCCTCGATRCTGACATAGCCGCGTTCGCGGACCAGTTCGAGGATTTGCTGCTGACGGGGAGGCAGATTCATTGGGCGTCCTTTGGGCTGCCGTRCAAAATTTGCCCATGATGCCGCAGGAATCYGCTCCCKACCAGTTACATACAGATACGAGCCCGTATCCCGGTTTATTCAGCCTCGTCTTCAGCTGCCCAATTGCGAGTACGGCTGACCGCTTTTTTCCACCCTGCGTAGAGTTTTTCCTTCGCGGCTTCGTCCAGCGTCGGCTCGAACTGGCGCTCGATCACAGCCTTGCCACGCAACTCTTCCAGGCTGCCCCAGAAGCCACAGGCCAGGCCTGCCAGGTAAGCCGCACCCAGCGCCGTGGTTTCGCGCATTTGCGGGCGCTCGACCTGCGTGCCGAGGATGTCGGCCTGGAACTGCATGAGGAAATTGTTGGCCACTGCACCGCCGTCCACGCGCAGAGCTTTCAGACGCTCCCCAGAGTCTTGCTGCATGGCGTCCAGCACGTCACGGGTCTGGTAGGCAATCGATTCCAGCGCGGCCCGAATGATGTGATCCACGCGTACGCCGCGGGTCAGTCCGAACAATGCACCACGGGCGTACGGGTCCCAGTACGGTGCGCCAAGTCCGGTGAAGGCCGGCACCAGGTACACGCCGTTGCTGTCCTTGACCTTGTTGGCGAAGTATTCGGTGTCGTGGGCGTCGTTGATGATCTTCAGTTCGTCACGCAGCCATTGCACGGTGGAGCCGCCGTTGAACACCGCACCTTCCAGGGCATAGGCCACCTCGCCACGCGGGCCGCAGGCGATGGTGGTCAGCATGCCGTGTCGGGATTTCACGGCTTTGTCGCCAGTGTTCATCAGCAAGAAGCAGCCAGTGCCGTAGGTGTTTTTCGCCTGGCCTGGCTCGACACACATCTGGCCGAACAGAGCGGCTTGCTGGTCACCGGCAATGCCGCCGATGGCGATGCCGCTTTTGGTGTGGCCGTAGATCTCGGACGACGATTTGACTTGCGGGAGCATCTCACGCGGGATGTCGAGGACTTCCAGCATCTTCGCGTCCCACTCCAGGGTGTGGATGTTGAAGAGCATGGTGCGCGAAGCGTTGGTGTAGTCGGTGACATGCACCTTGCCGCCGGTAAATTTCCAGATCAACCAGCTGTCGACGGTGCCGAACAGCAGCTCACCGTTGCGCGCGCGTTCGCGGCTGCCTTCGACGTTGTCGAGGATCCACTTGAGCTTGGTGCCGGAGAAATACGGGTCGGTGACCAGGCCTGTGGTGTCGCTGATGTATTGCTCGTGGCCATCGCGCTTCAGTTGCTGGCAGATCTCGGTGCTGCGTCGGCACTGCCAGACGATTGCGTTGTAGATCGGGCGGCCGGTGTTCTTGTCCCAGACCACGGTGGTTTCGCGCTGGTTGGTGATGCCGATGGCTGCTACCTGGTCATGGTGCAGGCCGGCTTGTGCAAGGGCCTCGACCATCACTGCGCTCTGGGTGGCGAAGATCTCCATCGGATCGTGCTCAACCCAGCCGGCTTGCGGGTAATGCTGAGCGAACTCCCGTTGGGCGGTGCAGACCACGTTCGCGTCGCGGTCGAAAATGATCGCGCGGGAGCTGGTCGTACCCTGATCGAGGGCAATGATGTAGTTCTTATTCTGTGTGTCGGTCATGTCGATTGCCTTGGACGAAATAAGGGAGTGAGGTCTGGCGCGTGATCAAAGGGCAGGGGCACGCGCCAACGGTATCAAGAAGTTCTGGGTTTGCCGTCAATGGCAGCTGTTGCATCCTTTGTAGCAGGTACAGCGCCGTGCAGATGGCGGGCAATCAGCCCGCGATAGGCGGCGGCGCCGAGGCAGGCACCGACAATCGGTGCAAAAACAGGAATCAGGAAATACGGAATATCGCGTCCGCCGGTGAAGGAAATTTCACCCCAGCCAGCGAAGAAAGTCATCAGTTTAGGACCGAAGTCCCGCGCAGGGTTCATGGCAAAACCGGTCAGCGGTCCCATCGAACTGCCGATCACCGCAATCAGCAGGCCGATCAGCAGCGGTGCCAACGGGCCTTTTGGCAGGCCATTGTTGTCATCGGTCAGGGACATGATCACGCCCATCAGGATGGCTGTAATGATCACCTCGACCAGAAATGCCTGGGCGGTGGTCAGCACAGGATTCGGGAAGGTGGAGAACACGGAGGCCAACTCAAGGCTGGCTTGAGTGCCGCGAACCATGTGGTGCGTTTGTTCGAATTCGAAGAATAGATTGCTGTAGAGCGTGTAGACCAACAGCGCTCCACAGAAGGCACCCGCCACTTGGGCGAGTACGTAGAAAGGCAATTTACGCTTTTCGAAGTCCGCGAAAATGCTCAGGGCAATACTGACGGCAGGGTTCAGATGAGCCCCGGAAACCCCGGCGGTAAGGTAGATCGCCATGCTGACGCCGACGCCCCAGATAACGCTGATTTCCCACAAGCCAAAACTGGCACCCGCGACCTTGAGCGCGGCAACACAGCCTGTACCAAAAAAGATCAGCAGCGCTGTACCCAGAAACTCGGCCATGCATTGGCTCGAGAGCGACGGTTGTTGTAAAGCAGTTGTCATTGAAACCTCAATTTTTTTTGTTGTCTGGCGCTTTTCCCATCATGGTCGGAGCGCGGTTTTCGCCGAGGCAGGATCCCCATCCTGGTCGCGGTTTACTGCTGGGTGCAGCGGTAGGACGTTTCGTACAGTTTCAGAAACGAAAAAATATAGACAAGAAACGCTGATGTCAAAGGTCGAAAGTGAACCATCGGTCACAAAAAAACTATTCGTTGCATGAATGAATGAGTCATTGCGCAATGGGATGGCCAGGCGATGGCGTTATGGATGCGCCGCCGTAGAGCCTTTTAACGATCAATGTCCTAGAATCGGGCGCAGTATTTTTCTTCTGCCGCCCAGTCTGGAGCTGTCATGACCCCCGCATTGGATTTGTTGAAAAAGGTTCGGGCCGAACATCGCGTACACAGTTACGAACATGACCCGAAGGCCGCCTCCTACGGGTTGGAAGCGGCGGAAAAACTCGGGCTCGATCCGGCGCAGGTGTTCAAGACTTTGCTGGCGGCCAGCGAAAAGGGCGAGTTGCTGGTGGCCGTGGTGCCGGTTGTCGGCAGCCTGGACTTGAAAGGGCTGGCCCACGCCGCGGGCGTGAAAAAGGTCGAAATGGCCGACCCGGCGGCAGCGCAACGCTCTACTGGCTATCTATTGGGCGGGATCAGTCCGCTGGGGCAGAAAAAGCGCTTGCGCACATTCATCGATAATTCAGCCCAGTCCTTCGCCAGTATTTTTGTCAGTGCGGGTCGACGTGGACTGGAAGTCGAACTGGCACCGGCCGTGCTGGCCGAGCACACCCAGGCGAAATTTGCCGATATCGGTCGGGTGTGAGCGCTGTATGGTGAAAATCTGCCCGCTCTGTCACTGGCGCTCGTTCGGCCGGCGCTGCATGCTCAGCGGACAAACCAAGGGAGAAGGTTATGCAGCTTGAGTTTCATCAGGTCGACGCGTTCAGCAATCAGCCGTTCAGTGGTAACCCGGCGATGGTCTATCGGCTCGATACCTGGCTCGCCGATGAGTTGATGCAAAAGATTGCCGCCGAGCACAACCTCGCCGAAACGGCGTTTGTCGTGCGCGAAGGGCAGGGCTGGCACATCCGCTGGTTTACGCCGACCACCGAGGTGCCATTGTGTGGTCACGCGACGCTGGCTAGCGCCTATGTGCTGTTTGAGATCTATAAAGAGCCTGTCGAGCGACTGGACTTCACCTGTAAGTCCGGCCCGTTGAGCGTGACGCGGGAGGGCGCAGGCCTGTGGCTGGACTTCCCGGCGATCACTGCGTCACCGGTGAACGCGGTCTCGGAAATCGAGCGTGCACTGGGTGTGAAGGCTGTTGAGGTACTGGGTTCGAATGAACTGTTTGTGGTGCTGGAGTCCGAGCAAGCCGTGCTCGACTGCAAGCCGGACATGGTGGCCCTGGCGAAACTGCCATGGTTGGGCGCCATCGTGACCGCGCGGGGCGAGCAGCACGATTTCGTTTCCCGCTATTTCGCCCCGGCAATCGGCATCAATGAAGACCCGGTGACCGGATCGACCCATTGCCTTCTGATTCCGTACTGGTCAAAGCATTTGGGCAAGTCGAGCCTGACGGCTTTTCAGCGTTCGGCGCGGGGTGGGGAATTGTTCTGTCGACTGGAAGGCGATCGGGTGAAGATCGGCGGGAATGCGACGCTCGTAGCAAGCGGAACGCTGATGTTGGGTTAACGCAAATCCARTGTAGGAGCGAGCTTGCTCGCGATGGACGACAACGATAACGCGTGCAACCGGAAGGAACGCGTTATCCAGACGTTTTTCGCGAGCAAGCTCGCTCCTACAGGGTTTTTGTGTATCAGCTAGCGGCGCTGTAACGCCGGACACCTGATTCAACAGCAGGAATCTGCGCCGCCGTGCTGCCGGACGCCTGGAACAGCACCAGGTGTTCAGCCGCGACACGAATACCCACATCCGCCCCAACCTGGCGATCGACATGGCTCGGGAAGATCGATTCCAGCTGTGCGCCTGTCGGCAGCTGCAAGCGATACAGGGTCGACGCACCCAGGAACGTCTTGCCGGCGATTCGCGCCTTCAGTGCGCTATCCGGCGCGTAGACGATATCGTCCGGGCGCAGCAGCACATCAACCGCACCCCCTACCGGCCAGGTGTAGGCCCGGTTGCCGCGCAATTCGCCGAGCTCGGTTTGCACCGATTCCGGGCTGCTCAACTGACCGCGAATGAAATAGCCCTGGCCGATGAAACTCGCCACGAAGGGTGTCAGCGGTTCGTGATACAGGTTGTAGGGCGTATCCCACTGTTCCAGGCGACCTTCCTTGAACACGCCAATGTGGTCACTGACTGCGAAGGCTTCTTCCTGGTCGTGAGTCACCAGAATCGCGCTGGTGCCTCGGGCCTTGAGGATGTCGCGTACTTCGTGGCTGAGCTTGCGGCGCAATTCACCATCGAGGTTGGAGAACGGCTCGTCGAGCAACAGCAATTGCGGATCCGGCGCCAGTGCGCGGGCCAGGGCGACACGTTGCTGCTGGCCACCTGAAAGTTCGTGGGGGAAGCGCTTGCCGAGGTTCTTCAGGTTGACCAGTTCCAGCAGTTCTTCGGTAACGCGATCCATTTGCGGATGCTTGCGAATGCCGAAGGCGATGTTGTCGGCCACGCTCAAATGCGGAAACRGCGCGTAGTCCTGGAACACCATGCCAATGCGACGTTTCTCCGGAGCAAGGGTGAAGCCGGCGCTGGAGATGGTTTCGCCCGCCAGCTGGATTTCGCCTTCATGTATCGGTTCAAAGCCGGCAATCGCCCGTAGTGTGGTGGTCTTGCCGCAGCCCGAAGAGCCGAGCAGGCAACCGATGTCACCAGCGTTCAGATGCAGGTTCAGGTTCTGTACTACACGCTGGTCCTGATAGCCGCAGGCGAGGTTGCGCAGGTTAAGCAGTAAAGGCTGGCTCATGCGTGGTGGTACGCCGGTTCGACGAGAAACTCGAGCAAGGCCTTTTGCGCGTGCAGGCGGTTTTCGGCTTGATCCCAGGCCACCGAACGTTTGTCGTCGAGCAGGTCGACGCTGATTTCTTCGCCGCGGTGCGCCGGCAGGCAATGCATGAACAGTACGTCTTCAGCGGCCAGGTCAAGCAGGGCGCGGTTGACCTGGTACGGTGCGAACAGCTTCAGACGCTTGGCGGTTTCTTCTTCCTGACCCATGGAGGTCCAGACGTCGGTGCTCACCAGGTGTGCACCGCGCACGGCTTCTTTCGGGTCGCGAACGATGGTGACCCGATCGCCGGCTTTGGCCACGAATTCAGGATTGGGCTCGTAGCCTTCCGGGCAGGCCACGCGCAACTGGAAGTCGAACTGGATCGCCGCTTCTATATAACTGTTGCACATATTGTTGCCGTCGCCGATCCAGGCCACGGTCTTGCCCTGGATGGAGCCGCGGTGTTCGAGGAAGGTCTGCATGTCCGCCAGCAACTGGCACGGATGCAGGTCATCGGACAGGCCGTTGATTACCGGTACGCGGGAGTTGGCGGCGAATTCGGTCAGGTTGCTGTGGGCAAAGGTACGGATCATCACTGCGTCGAGCATGCTCGACATGACGATGGCGCAGTCGCCGATCGGCTCGCCACGACCCAACTGGGTGTCACGTGGCGACAGAAAGATCGCCTGGCCGCCGAGCTGGATCATGCCGGCCTCGAAGGAGATCCGGGTGCGGGTCGAGGATTTCTCGAAAATCATCCCCAGGACGCGGTTTTTCAGAGGCTCGAACAGTACGCCGCGGTTACGCAGGTCCTTGAGCTCAACGCCTCGACGGATCACGCTGACCAGCTCTTCGGGCGTGCAATCCATCAGGGAGAGAAAGTGCCTTGCGCTCATCATTGACTACCTTTTGCTACAAACCGCAGATGCTCAAAGCCTTGTTTAACGGAACAACGGGCGAGACCTGCGGCGTAAGCCGCACGGGGCGACGAAATAGGGGAAGGCGCGATCTTATAATTAAATGTCGCGTCTTACCAATAGGGCTACAGTTTTTAGGGAGTTTCAGAGGTGCTACGGGTTTACCGAGGTAGCGCTTTTGAAGCCTGTTTCCTGATAGCAGCGCCTCATTTGTACACCGGCCTCTCGGGGCTTGGCAATCAGGCTGGGCGGCAATGGTGCGCTGACAGTCGGTTTCTGACCTGTCATTCATCAGCGCCGGGCTCGACGAACACCGGCGCCGGATCGACGAACTGAGCGGCGTGCGGGACCCCCACGGGCCAATTATGCCCTTCAGGAAATCCACTTGCTGGCGCCGTCCAAGCTGCCCTCGAACTGAACTCCGGCGGCCATCGGCTGGCCTGATAACCCTCGATTCACAAGACGAACGTCGCTGGCGCAGTGTTGGGTCTGGCGCCATAGTTTTGTTTCCGCGGCCAACGTTGCCCGCCAAAAACAAGACAGAGACTGGCCATGACCAAGACTCTCCATCACCGTGCGTGCCATTTGTGCGAAGCCATCTGTGGCCTGACCATCGAAACCACTGAGGTCGAAGGCGGTAACGTCCAGATCACTTCGATCAAGGGCGACCCCCAGGATACGTTCAGCCGTGGGCACATCTGCCCCAAGGCCGTGGCCCTGCAAGACATTCAGAACGATCCGGATCGTTTGCATCAGCCGATGCTGCGAGTAGGCAATGAATGGCAGCCCATCGAATGGGAGGCGGYATTCAATCTGGTCGCCGAACGCCTCGCCGCCATTCAGGAGCGTCACGGGCAAAACGCCGTGGCGGTCTATCAGGGCAATCCGAGCGTGCACAATTACGGGCTGATGACCCACAGCAATTACTTCCTCGGACTGCTGAAAACCCGCAACCGGTTTTCCGCCACTTCGGTCGATCAATTGCCCCATCACCTGACCAGTCATTTGATGTACGGCCACGGTCTGTTGCTGCCGATCCCGGACATCGATCACACCGATTTCATGCTGATCCTGGGTGG
>NZ_JBFUIC010000066.1:0-24004 GCF_056402075.1 Pseudomonas sp. P4_C3 | reverse complement strand
TTGCTGAAGATCAAGATCAAAAAGATCGTCCGAACGCGGCCCGAACTTTCGGCAGTCCCTACAGATATTTCGTTATATGTGTTCCCCGGAATTCCGTGAAGCACCTAAATTTTTGATGTGAGCTTCGTCCCTACAGGGAGGCACGGTGCGCGTGGGTATGCGCAGCTGTAGCCATCGTTTTTTCGATCAGGAGCGAGCGTGATTATTTCCAGCCAGTTAACCAGGTTGAGCCTGGCGGGTGTGACTCTGGGTTTGAGCCTGGGGCTGAGCCTTGGGGCGAGCGCGAGCGGTACGCCTGCGCAAGCGAGCGCGGACATCCGCCGCACCAGTTTCGGCGTGCCGCACATCCGCGCCGACAACGAGCGCGGGCTCGGCTACGGCATCGGCTATGCCTACGCCCAGGACAATCTGTGCCTGCTGGCCAACGAGATCACCACGGTGAACGGCGAACGCTCGCGGTATTTCGGGCCGGATCAGTTCACCGTTGAGGAGCGTGAGAACCTGGTCAGCGATGTGTTTTTCACCTGGCTGAACACTCCGCAGGCGGTCGCCGGTTTCTGGCAGGCCCAGACCCCGCCAGTGCGTGAGCTGATTGAAGGCTATGTGGCGGGGTACAACCGCGCCTTGAGCGAACGTCGCGCCCAGGGTTTTCCGCCGCAGTGCCAGGGCGATTAGGTGCGCGACATCACGGCAATGGATCTGGTCAAGCTGACYCGGCGCCTGTTGGTCGAAGGTGGCGTCGGCCAGTTTGCCGAAGCCCTGGCCGGTGCCACGCCACCCAAAGCCGTGGCCCAGGCGGCAAACGCGCAGCCGGCGTTCCAGGTGGCCGCGACGCGGATGCAGCGCTTTGCCCTGGACCGGGGCAGCAACGCCGTCGCGGTCGGCAGCGAGCGTTCTTTCAACGGTCGCGGCATGTTGCTGGCCAATCCGCACTTTCCGTGGGGGGGCGGCATGCGTTTTTATCAGATGCACCTGACCATTCCCGGCAAGCTGGACGTGATGGGCGCGGCATTGCCCGGCCTGCCGGTGATCAACATCGGTTTCAATCAACATCTGGCCTGGACCCACACCGTGGATTCGTCCAAACACTTCACGCTGTACCGCCTGCAACTGGATCCCAAGGATTCGACCCGGTACCTGCTCGACGGCCAGTCCTTGCCGATGGACAGGCAGACCCTGACCGTCAACGTCAGTGTCGACAAGCTGGCGCAGTGCAGCGATCCGCGGATCGGCCTGCAGATGATCATCCTTGACGGTTCCAACAGCGCCTGTGCCTGGGACATCGACCCGCAGGCGCCACAACAGGGTATCTATGCGGCGGACAAGTTACCGCAATTGCTGCGCAAGGATTTTGTCCAACACTCCAACACTCCAACAATTCGGCCTGGATGGCCAACCCGGCGCAACCGCTGACCGGCTATTCGCCGCTGATCAGCCAGGATGGCCAGCCATTGAGTTTGCGATCACGTTTTGCCCTGGAGCGTTTGAGTACCTTGATCCAGGTCGGGGCGGCGGATTTACAACACATGGTCATGGACGATCAGGTTTATCAGGCGAATCAAATGATGCCGGACCTGCTGCAATTCTGCGCGGCGGATCTCGGTGCCGATGCAAAAACGCTGACGCCACTGTGCGCCAGCCTCAAGGCATGGGACCGCAAGGCCAACCTCAACAGTGGTCTGGGTTTTGTGCATTTCCAGAATGTCATGGAGTCTTTGGAACAAGTGCCGGACGTATGGCGCGTGGCGTTCGATCCTCCGGACCCGCAACAGACTCCGCGTGGACTCGCGGTCGATCACCCGGACGTAGCGATGGCGCTACGGGCAGCGATGCTGGCTTCGGCTGAACAGGTCAAGGCGTCAGGTCTCAAGCCGGACAGCCGTTGGGGCGATATCCAGGTGGTCAGCAGCGGCGGGAAACAGACGCCAATCCACGGCGGACCGGGGACGCTGGGCGTCTATAACGCCATCCAGAGCGTGCCGCGCAGCGATGGCAAGCGCGAAGTGGTCAGCGGCACCAGTTACCTGCAAGTGGTGACCTTTGACGAAAACGGACCACAGGCCAAAGGGCTCCTCGCGTTCTCGCTGTCCAGTGACCCGGCCTCGAAGTTTTCACGGGACCAGACGCAGGCCTTTTCCAGGAAGCAATGGAGCGTGCTGCCCTTTACCGAGCAACAGATCCTGTCCGATCCGAACTATCAGGTGCAGACGATTCGTCAGCAGGATGCAAAGGTGACTGCGCAGTAAGGTCGTGGAACATTGCATGAACGCTGAAGGCCGCACCCCGCAAGGGTGGCGGCCTTTTCAGCTTTTCGGGGATGTTTGCGGAATCGCGTTGACCACCAGATTGCCGTTCTGGTTACGGGTCAGGTAGACCGGCAGGACCCGCGGCAAGGACTTCACCAGGCCGTTGATCTCTCTGATGTTGTAGATGCCGCCGATATGGATCGAGCCGGTGCTGTTGTCAGCGACCATCAACGGTTTGTCCAGGTAGCGATTGATCAAGGGCAGTGCATCGCTCAGTGCCAGATCGTCGAGTACCAGTTTGCCCTGGCGCCAGGCCAGCGAACTGTCATTGTCATAGGTCTGGCTGACGCGGGGAATGAAGTCGCCGTGGCGATAACCGGCCTGCATCGCCGGGTCGAGGCGCAAGCCGTCACCGGGCTGGCCGGCGTTGCTGCTGACCAGTACCGAGCCTTCGATCAGATTGACCTTGACCTGGTCTTCATACATCCAGACGTTGAATTGGGTGCCGGTCACGCGAATCCGGCCTTCGGCGGCCTTGACCACAAACGGGTGACGGGTGACATGGCTGACATTGAAAAAGGCTTCGCCTTTTTTCAGCGTGACTTGCCGTTGATCCTTGTAGTTGCTGTAGGTCAGCTCGCTGCCCAGGTTCAGTTCCACTTGGCTGCCGTCCTTCAAGGTGACCGTGCGAACATTGTCGGTCGCTTCGAAATGCTGGTACGCGTTCGGTACCCAGCCCAGGTGCCAGCCGCCATAACCGGCCAAAGGCAGTGCCAGTGCGCATATCGCCGCGGCAATACCCAGGCGCCGCCACGGGTTTTCCGGTTGAGTGCGAACCAGAGGCACGACGGGCTCGGGACGCGGCAGGTCGCCAGCGACATCCCAGATCTCCAGCATCGCTTCGTACTCGAAGGCGTGGAGCGGATGCGCATCACGCCATTGCTCGAACGCCTGGCGCTCTTGCTCGGTGCAGTCGTTGGCGTGCAAACGCATACACCAATGCGCAGCGGCATCGGTGATGGCGTCGTATTCGGCTTCCGAGAGCGTGTGGTCGGTCATTGGCCCATCCTGATTTCGTGCATTCTAACCTTGGGGGAAGTCTGCGAGAACATCAGTCATGGCATTTAACCATCAATGTGTAGTTTTTTTTCAACGCTTCGGCTCTGGAACACCTGCAGTCGGGTAGCAGTATCCATAGGGGCGCGTGAAAAAAAGATCAAAATACGTACTGCTGCGCAGATCCGGAGATCTGCGCGTTATTACGTCGGGATCAGGTATCAGTGGTCGAAGTGACCGGCACCGGGTCCAGTTGTCGGCCCATTTCGCAGATCAAAAAGGCGATCGAGTTGGCATTGTGCAAAATGACGTCGGTTCGGAACTTCGAATCCTGCCCATTCAAAAAAGCTTCCCGTGCCTTCTCCATGGTCTTGCTGCCAGTGAGCCGCAGAATGGCTTCGCCGACGTGATCAGCGCCCGGAATCGAATCCAGGCTGATCCACGTTTGCAGCCCACTGTTCCAGCGTGCGAACAATTCTGCCTTGGGTGTTTCCATCGACAAGGCTACTCGCTGGAAGTCCAGCTGAGACTGTTTCAATTCTGCGCCATAGGTGGTGATCGGTGCGATCAGATCGCTAAACGGTCGCCTGGCCTCAAGGTATGCAATGTCCACGGCCCCGGAAAACAAATGAGCGAACTCGTGTATCAGCGTCGCGGCCTGGCTGTGGCCGTCGACGTCGAAGGGTTGTGTCAAACAGGATTTGTACCAGTCGAGTTGTTGATCGAAGAATCTTTCCGTGAAATGCACATTGCGCTGTTGATCCTTGTCCAGGACAAACGCGATGAGGTTTGCTTTCGGGTCCCTGTTTGAACCCACGATAAAGCGTTGCGAGTTCATCAAGTCTTCATCGGGATCGACCAGTGCGTTGCAGATGGGAACGATGGCCTTCTTGATTCTATCGAGCAGCCCTGTGTCGACCTGGCTGACACCAAAGAAGCCCTTGAGGAACGTATCCAGTCGTGTGCCCGGCAGAAGTTTGCGCAGTTGCACCAGGTTGTGCAGGCTGTTGAACGCGTAATAGCGAGCCATGTCGATGGCCTGCACGATCATGCGGGCTTTTTCGGGATGTTTCGCGTGGATTTCCTCCATCCCCCGGGCCTCGATATTCAGCACATCCCTGGCAACAACGGCGTTGGCAAACTGATTGTGCATTTTCGAGAGGGCTTTGCCGAAGTGGACGGTGTGGGTGTCCGGGTCGATCACCAGTTGCTTGTCAGGCGTCGTCAGTAACACGGGGCCTTCTTCTTCGCCTTTGACCATTCGCCAAACCGCTCCGGTCTTGTTCACGCCGTACACCTTGCCGGCAATGGCGGCGAAGGTTTTCCGGCTGGCCGCTTCGAGATAGGTGCCGTCAGTGCGGTTTTTCGTCAGGTTCTTCAGTTCGACGGTGGTTTCGAACGGTTGCAGTCGTGTACGCAACGGTGCTGTCGAACGGACCTGCGACCAGGCTTGCGCAATCACGGGGGTGGCAATCGGTTGAGCGATGGCTTCACCGGTTGCCTGGGCGCTGTCGGCCCATCCTTCAAGCGATAACCGGCCCAACGTCACGATCTGCACCGCACCGGCAATAAAATCCAGCAATGCAGTTTTCCAGTGATGGTCCTGCAGCGCTTCGGCCGAGTTTCGCGCGTCCTTGTAGGCATTCCACAGAAACTGTAGATACGCGAGTTTGCCCGGTAACAGTCCCGAAAAGAGATTGATTCCGGAGCTGAACAGGTGTTTGACAGCCTCCCAGTCCGACTGGCCTGAAACATGCGACTGGCTGCCGAGCAATCGTGTCAGCAGTTGGGTGTTGTCATGGAAAAAACGGGTGAGTACGTTGCCGCCGATGGGGTTGGACGCAAGCGTCATTTCGCTCAACTGGCCAATGGTGGATTCGAACAGGTTGCGAAACACTGTCTGCTCACTGTCTGGCAGGCGACGTATCAACATTTCCTGCAAGAGTCCCGGCGTGTTGAACGCCGAGACAACGCTGGCCTCATTTTCAAACTCTACAAACGGTGAGCCTCCGGGATGGTAGGGGGCATAGAGAATTTGTGGGCCTGTGTTGCCACCGCCAGGGCCGATCAGGTAAAGGCCCAGCGCTTTGACGGCGGCGGCGCCGGTTGTCTTGATCAGTTCCAGTGGCCGGACAATCGCATGTGCTCCCTGAACAATAGCCCGGGCGATGGCGTCCGGCATGTCCAGTACCTGGCGAAGCAAATCGAAAGCACTACCGGACAGCCGTTGCCGCAGCTTGAGTTCGTGGGCGTGTTGCAGTAGTTGCCAGGGCAGTTGTTTGACGAAACGCAGCATTCGGTTTTCGACGTCAGCTGCTTGATTCGACAAGTTGTCGGTGACCTGTCTGGCGTAGTTTTGCGCGATGTTCAATGACAGCAACAATTGACGGACGGCCGCCTGATCCAACCCAGCGGGCAGGGCTTGAAGGGTTGCCGAGCTGACTTTGAACCCGGTGCCCTGTGCGATGTTGACATGGTTCAGGGCGAACTCAGTGAGGCTCCTTGCGGGGCCGACCAGGGCCAGGTGGGGGGTGATTTCGATGTTGTCGGGGTCCAGCGTTTTTTCAGGGAAGCGGCTGCCGAGCAATGACGTCAACGTCTCATGCACATACGACCTGAGGGGTTTGATCCCGTGCAAATAGTCTTTGTCCTCATCAACGCTGTTGCGGTATTGCTCCAGCAATTCAAGGTGCTGACGCTGGTCTTCCAGCGGAGCCATTCCAAGCCAGGCGGGCAGGGACTGCTGCCGGCTGATCGCACGGGCAATCGAGGTGGCTCTTTGCAGGTTGGCGTTGAAGGCCGCTGTGCTCAGGGATTTCAGGGCTTTATTCTGCTTCGTTTCGCTCAGCTCGAAGGTGCCTACGTGTTCGCAGCGAGCCAGAAAGTGCTCGATTGACGATTGCGCGACCCGCTCCAATACAGATCCTTCAATCAGCCGCAGCGGTCCCAGTGAGTAGCGTTGGTGAAAGACGCGCTGGGTGGGGGTGAGGTTGTCCAGCAGCGCCAGGCGTTGTCGTGGGTCGAGCAGGCGGCGGTTCAGTTCCAGCCGTGCACGACTGATGGTGTCAAAGACTTCCAGGCCCTCGGCGGGTGTCCACAGGATCGTCCGGCCGGAATGCGAGGCGTCGAGCCCGCCACGCTCGGTCAAGAGCAAACAATGGGCCAGGGGCAGGACATCGCGCTGAGCGGAGCACTCCAGCGTCAATGAATAGGCATCGGGCCGGAAGCCCTTGAGTGACAGACGGCTCTGCCGGTCTGCCTGATCCGGGTTGAATACCGTTTCGACAATGGCCCGGTCCGCATCCCGCAGTGTCGCGCTGAGCCTGCGCAGACTGGCCTCGCCCCGGATGCCGACGGAAAGCGCATGGGCCAGGCGGGTTTTCATGTTTTCCAGATAAACCCGTTGCAAAGCCAGCGAAGCGACCGGTTGCGCCGCAAAATCTGCGTTGATCAGTGTTTCGATGTCGCTGAAGGTCTTGGCGAAAGCTGCCGCGGTATCCGCCAGCACCGCGGAAGGATGCTGATCGCCGGTTAACGCGGGCCGTGTGCTCCAGCGTCCGTCGGTCTCCAGTGTCAGCAGCCGCTCGCTGATCATCGAGCGGATATCCAGCGCCTTGTCGAACAGGGCGTGGATGTTCACGGTACCGTCACTGTGACGGAACACCTGCAGGGCATATTCCATGTTCTGCAGTTGCTTGGTGACGATCGCGTCGAAGAGCTTGTGGAAGATCGCGCCGGAAATCACTTCCCCGGTCACATTCGGCCGGTCAAAACCGATGAAGCGCTGGCGTTCGTCCAGGCTCAGCAGGCCATAGAGTTCATCCTCGTGACCGGCCGCGCTGAACTTGCTCAGCACCGTATCGCGCAAGTCCTGATAGTCCTTGAGCACCTGCAGGCCTCGGGTGGGTGTGTAGAGAAACGCATCGCTGGCGCTGACCATCAGTGAGCCGGCCAACTCAACATAGTTGGCCCGGTGCTCCCACAGACACACGGTTTCGACCGTCATTGATTGGTTCGCCCGGCTGGCCGTCGAGATCAACGCATGCAAATCCTGGCTTTGCTCCGGGGTGATGATCCCGGCTTCGCGCTTGAGCAGCAGTTGCACTCGCGCCTGATCGGCAATGGCCCGGCCGAAGAATGCGCGACGCGATGCACCATCGACACTCGCCGCAGCCCAGAAACCTTCGAGCTGCCTGACCAGCAGGCTGACGAGTTTGCGCGAGATCGTGGTGACGGCGGCTTCCCAGATTGGCTGGTCGGCTTTTGCCGAGGGTTTTTTCGGATGGGAAAATTCATGGGACTGTCCGGACGGCCAACGCTGATGGCGATAGTGCAGGAGTACCGCGTCACTCAGGGACAGGGAGTTGACCCAGCGTCGCGTCGGATGGCTTTCTCCAGCGCTTTCTTGTGTTGTTGCCAGATAGAAATTCACCTGGGTCTGGCTCTGGTCCAGACCGGGAAAAGTTCTAGCCAGCTGTTCACTGAGCAATGCCTCGAGCAGCGACGTCAGGGACGGCAGCGCTTTGAGCTCATCGAGCAGGGCCTGGTCATTGAGTTGCTGATGGCTGGAGAGGGTGCTGCGCTGGTCCTCGAACACGTCGCCTTCGATGGTTTGAAAGTCCGGCTCGATGGTCACGGCGTCCACCACCGTCCTGCGTTGAGACAGCGCCATGAAGGCCAGCAGATTATCGTCTTCGTCGGCCGCTTTGAGTTGTTTCACCAGCTGTTCGGTCAGGGCCGAACGGTCAGTGAACTTCTGTATCCCGGCGTACGGGGTGTAGAGAATCACGCCGTTGTCATCGGGTGTCGCGGTCAGCAAAAAACTGCCGGCCAGCGCCAAATGTTCCAGTCCCGGTATTTTCAGCAGGATTTTTTTCGCCAGCATGGGCGGCGTCTGCTCATCGCGCAGGGCCTGGCTGGCCAGTTCGATATGGCTGAACCATTCGAAGTCCTTTTGCGTCAGCCCGTGGGTTTTGCCAAGTTCTCTCCAGAGGCCGGGCAACGACAGTGCCTCGGGGAAAAACAGCGGAGTTAAAGATGCAGGCATCGTCGAGTCTCGTTCAAGGTGCCATTCAAGGGCGCCTGTGGATTGAGTTTCGAGACTAAAAGCCGGCGGGATGATGCAGGCGGTAAATAGATAACGCACGGGCCGTGGGCATTCGTGACACGCATATACCTGATTGACCCTGAGCGAAAGGTTGACAGGTCGCTCGCCGCGCGTTGTTAATCGGCGGGTCTTTGTACGCTGTTGTTCCCTCCAATAATTAGTCTGGAGCTTCAGATGTCTGCGCCACACGATCACACGTCTACTGCGATCTCGTCACACCTGTCATTCGAAGCGCTGAGCGCTTTGCTGGAGAAGATTTTTCTGCGTCACGGCACGTCGGCCGACGTTGCCCGGGTGCTTGCGCAAAACTGCGCCGGTGCCGAGCGCGACGGCGCGCACAGTCACGGGGTATTCCGGATTCCGGGTTATGTTTCGACGCTGCAAAGCGGCTGGGTCAATGGCCAGGCCGTTCCGGTGGTCGAAGATGTGGCTTCAGGGTTTGTGCGGGTCGATGCCGCTAACGGTTTTGCGCAACCGGCCCTGGCGGCTGCACGTGGACTACTGGTGCAAAAGGCCCGAAGTGCCGGCATTGCGGTGCTGGCAATCCGTAACTCGCACCATTTCGCTGCCTTGTGGCCGGATGTCGAGCCCTTCGCCGATGAAGGCCTCGTGGCCTTGAGCGTGGTCAACAGCATGACCTGCGTGGTGCCCCACGGCGCCGACCGGCCGCTGTTCGGCACCAACCCGATTGCCTTCGCTGCGCCGCGGGCCGATGGCGCACCGATTGTCTTCGACCTGGCCACCAGTGCCATTGCCCATGGCGATGTGCAAATTGCCGCACGCGAGGGCAAACGCTTGCCGGCAGGGATGGGCGTGGACAGCCTCGGCCAGCCGACCACAGACCCGAAAGCGATTCTTGAGGGCGGTGCGTTGCTGCCTTTTGGCGGGCACAAGGGCTCGGCATTGTCGATGATGGTCGAGTTGCTCGCGGCGGCACTGACCGGCGGCAATTTTTCCTTCGAATTCGACTGGAAGAACCATCCCGGCGCCAAGACGCCCTGGACTGGCCAATTGCTTATCGTGATCGACCCGGGCAAAGCGGTGGGGCAAAGCTTTGCCGAGCGCAGCCAGGAACTGGTGCGGCAAATGCACGGCGTCGGTTTGAAGCGTTTGCCCGGTGACCGGCGTCACCATCAACGCGCCAAATCACAGGTCAATGGCATTGAGCTGGATGCGCAGACGCTGGCGAACTTGCGGGAGCTGGCAGGGGAGTGATCCGAGGTAATGGCAAATAATGTCTGATTAACGCAACCCCTGTGGGAGCAAGCCCGCTCCCACAGGGTTCAGTGTTTGCCCGTGCTTAGCGACGGCCCAGCAACAACCCCACCACCAGGCCGAACCCGGCAGAAATCGCCACGGTTTGCCATGGATGCCCGCCGATATAGGTTTCAGTGGCCTCGACCGCGGGCAGGGTCCGGTCGCGTACGCTGCTCACCGAATCCCTGGCCTGCTGGAGTTTCAGGGCGATTTGTCCGCGAAGGGTCTCCGCTTCTTCCCCGACCAGCGAGGCGCTGCTTTTCAGCAGCTTTTCCGACTCTTCGATCAACGATTGAAGCTCGCTGAACGCTTGATCCTTGATTTGATCTTCGGCGGCTTGCGCGGCGGTTTTGCGGGCCATTGAAGTACTCCTTGCAGGTAAGTGGATAGTGAACAATGGAGTCAGTCGCCGTCGGAAAAGTTGCAGCTATTTTGCCCGGAGAGGCCATCTTGCTGAAAAACCGGCGCAGGACATTTCGTCCTACAGTGTAAGATGTCGCCTATTTTACGCAGCAGGAAATTCCCATGAGCTTCAATCTGGCCGACAAACCCCTCGCCGAGCGCGCTGCGCTTGAAGACGAGAAATCCCGTCTGTTCGAACTCTGGCAAAACAACCTGGGCAAAGCCAAGGGCGAGGCCGCACGGTTGTTTGGCGAACGGGCCAAACGCAAAGGCAAATGGGCCGAATGGGTACGCGCCGAACTGGACGGCATGTCGCCTCCGGAATTCGCCAACATGGTGCGCAGTGAAGTCAATCGCCTGATGGCGGCCAAGTAGGAGCTGCCGAAGGCTGCGATCTGTTGATCTTGAGCTTGATCTTGTTGCGCAGCAGTCGGCGAAAAGAAAACATCAAAAGATCGCAGTCTGCGGCAGCTCCTACGAGAAACTCGCGACAATAGCCTCGCGCACTTTCAACACCACCGGGTCGAGCTGGGTACTGGTGCGCCAGCCCAGCTCGATCGGGTAACGCGGCAACGCCAAAGGACAGGGCAGCAACGCCAGTCCGCTGAGCGTTGCGATGCTTTGGGCGGCATGGGCCGGAATGGTCGCCACGGCCTGGCTGCCTTTGAGCAAATGCGGCAACGCGGCAAAGTGCGTGGTCGAGGCGCACACCCGTCGACTGAGCCCCAGCGCCGCCAATCCTTCATCGGTAATCCCGATAAAACCGCCGGACGACACCAGAATGTGTTCGCGGGCCACAAACTCCTCAAGGCTAATGCTCTGCTGATTCTCGACCAGGCTCGACGGGTCCACCAGGCACAGATAGCCACCTTCCCCCAGCACCTGACGGCTGAGCAGCCGCTCGGCAAACCCGCCCGCGGTAATCGCCAGGTCAATGCTGCGCTCCATCAACGCCTGGGCGACGATCTGGCTGTGGGTCTGACGGAAAATCAGGCGCAATTTCGGCGCGCACCGGGCGATTTCCTCGATCAGCCGCCGGCCGTAGGCAATCTCGAAATCATCTGACATTCCCACGGTGACCGAGCGACCTTCGTACTGTTGTGCGGCCGGATCGACCATCGCCAGGCTCTGCCGGCATTTGTTCAGGGCATCACTGACCACCGGTTTGAGCTGATTGGCCTTGAGCGAGGGAGCCAGGCCGCGTCCGGTGCGCACGAACAGTTGATCGGCATACACCTCGCGCAACCGACGCAAGGCTGCGCTGACTGCCGATTGCGTCACGCCCAGGCGCAAGGCGGCACGGCTGGCGCTGGACTCCTCGTGCAGCGCTTCGAAGACTTTGAGCAGGTTGAGGTCGACGTCGGTGATATTCATTTGGCTCATATCATTCAGCAGTGAATCGGTCTTTATTGATGATCATGTGAGGCCGGAGAATGAGCAACCCCTGATGCGAATGGAGTTTGCGAGATGCCCAAATCAATCGTTGCAGCCCTGCAAATCGGCGCCATGCCCGGTGGCAAGGCCGACACCCTGGAACAGATCCTGTCCTATGAAAACGCGATCATCGAATCCGGTGCCGGGTTGGTGGTGATGCCCGAAGCGCTGCTGGGTGGTTATCCCAAAGGCGAGGGCTTTGGCACGCAATTGGGCTATCGCCTGCCGGAAGGTCGCGAAGCCTTTGCCCGCTATTTTGCCAATGCAATCGACGTACCCGGCGCGGAAACCGAGGCGCTGGCGGCGCTGTCCGCGCGCACCGGGGCCAATCTGGTGATCGGCGTGATCGAGCGTGCGGGCAGCACGTTGTACTGCACCGCGCTGTACCTCGATCCGCAGGCCGGGCTGGTGGCCAAACACCGCAAACTGATGCCCACCGGCACCGAACGGCTGATCTGGGGCAAGGGCGATGGCTCGACCTTGCCGGTGATCGACAGCCAGGTCGGGCGCGTCGGTGCGCTGGTGTGCTGGGAAAACATGATGCCGCTGCTGCGCACGGCGATGTACGCCAAGGGCGTGGAGGTGTGGGGCGCGCCGACCGTGGACGAACGGGAGATGTGGCAGGTCAGCATGCGCCACATCGCCCATGAGGGACGCTGTTTCGTGGTCAGTGCCTGTCAGGTCCAGGCATCGCCGCAGGCCCTGGGCCTGGACATCGCCAACTGGCCGGCGGATCGGCCGTTGATCGCCGGCGGCAGCGTGATCGTCGGTCCCATGGGCGACATCCTCGCCGGACCGTTGCGTGATAGCGCCGGTCTGCTCACTGCACAAATCGACACCGACGACCTGGTACGCGCCCGTTATGACTTTGACGTGGTCGGCCACTACGCCCGCCCGGATGTGTTCGAACTGACCGTGGACGAGCGCGCCAAACCCGGAGTGCGCTTCATCGCTTGATGCCCTGCGGGCTTTGGCCAAAGCAGTCAGACAACTTGATAGCTTTGACCATTGCCCGCCACCCCGCGCAGAGCGAGTATTTCCCTGTTGATTACGGTTCCCCCCAACCTAATAAAAACACAAAGGGATTCTGGCAATGCGCGATTACTTGTCTGCTACTGCTCAGTTCAATTATCAGCACACCGTCGACGCCGCACTCGCAGGCGATCTGACGGCCCTCAACGCCTGTGTCGAATGCTGTGACCGGCACGCCTTGCCGGGTCGCATCGCGCTGTTCTGGGAAGGACGCGACGGCACCGGTGCGACGTACACCTTCACCGACTTGCAGGACAAGGCCGCGCGTTTCGCCAACTACCTGCTGGCCCAGGGCGTGAAGAAAGGCGACAAGGTCGCCGGCCTGTTGCCACGCAATATCGAACTCTTGATCACCGTGTTCGCCACCTGGCGCATCGGCGCGGTGTATCAACCGCTGTTTACCGCGTTCGGCCCCAAGGCCATCGAGCACCGCCTGGGCTGCTCTGGCGCCAAGGTGGTGGTGACCGATGGGGTGAACCGGCCGAAACTGGCCGAAGTCGCCGATTGCCCGACCACGGTGACCGTCACCGGCCCCAAAGGGCAGGGCCTGGTTCGCGGCGATTTCAGTTTCTGGGCCGAACTGGCCAACTATTCCCCCGACTGTGAACCGGTGCTGCTGACCGGGGAAGATCCGTTCCTGCTGATGTTCACCTCGGGCACCACCGGCCCGTCGAAAGCACTGTCGGTGCCGCTCAAGGCCATCGTTGCGTTCCAGAGCTACACCCGCGATGCGGTGGATCTGCGCCCGGAAGACGCGTTCTGGAACGTCGCCGATCCGGGTTGGGCCTACGGCATTTATTTCGGTGTCACAGGGCCGATGTCCATGGGTCATCCGATTACTTTTTACGATGGCCCGTTCACCCTCGAAAGCACCTGCCGGGTGATCAACAAATACGGGATTACCAACCTCACCGGTTCGCCGACGGCCTACCGTTTGCTGATTGCCGGCGGCGAAGAATTCGCCAGATCGATCAAGGGCAAGCTGCGTATCGTCAGCAGCGCCGGCGAGCCGCTGAACCCGGAAGTGATCCGCTGGTTCGCCGACAACCTCGGCGTGGTCATCCACGACCATTACGGCCAGACCGAACTGGGCATGGTGCTGTGCAACCACCACGGCCTGGAACATCCGATTCACATGGGCGCCGCCGGATTTGCCTCGCCGGGCCACCGTATTGTAGTGCTGGATGACGAATACCAGGAACTGGGCGTTGGCCAGCCGGGCATCCTGGCCATCGACCGCAGCCAATCGCCGATGTGCTGGTTCGCCGGCTACGAAGGCGGGCCGACCAAGGCCTTTGTCGGCAACTATTACCTGAGTGGCGACACCGTCGAGTGGAACCCGGACGGCAGCATCAGCTTCGTCGGTCGCAGCGATGACGTGATCACCACCTCCGGCTACCGGGTCGGTCCGTTCGACGTGGAAAGTGCGCTGATCGAACACCCGGCCGTAGTCGAGGCCGCAGTGGTCGGCAAACCCGATCCGGAGCGCACCGAACTGGTCAAGGCCTTCGTCGTGCTCAACCCGCAATACCGCGCTGAACCTGCGCTGGCCGAAGAGCTGCGCCAGCACGTGCGCAAACGTCTGGCGGCGCACTCGTACCCCCGCGAAATCGAATTTGTCAGCGAATTGCCGAAAACCCCAAGCGGCAAATTGCAGCGCTTTATCTTGCGCAACCAGGAAATCGCCAAGGCTCAAGAGGCCGCGGCGAAGAACCTTCCAGCTTGAATCCAGGGAAACAATGATGCAGATCGAGAACAAGATTTTTATCGTCACCGGTGGCGCTTCCGGCCTCGGTGCCGCCACCGCCGAGGTGCTGGTTAACGCTGGCGCGAAAGTGATGCTGGTGGACATGAACGCCGAGGCCGTTGCAGCCCAGGCCCAGCGCCTTGGCGCGCACAGCGTGGTGGCGGACATCAGCGACGAAGCGGCGGCCGAAGCTGCGGTGCGGGCGACGGTCAAGGCCTTTGGCGGCCTTAATGGCCTGGTCAACTGCGCCGGCATCGTGCGTGGCGAGAAGATTCTCGGCAAGAACGGTCCACACGCACTGGCCGGTTTCAGCCAGGTGATCAACGTCAACCTGATCGGCAGCTTCAACATGCTGCGTCTTGCGGCAGCGGCGATTGCCGAGACCGAAGCGGATGCCGATGGCGAGCGCGGCGTGATCATCAACACCGCGTCTGCTGCGGCCTATGACGGTCAGATCGGTCAGGCGGCTTACTCGGCGTCCAAGGGCGCGATTGTCAGTCTGACCTTGCCGGCGGCCCGTGAGCTGGCGCGTTTTGGCATCCGTGTCATGACGATCGCCCCCGGCATCTTCGAGACACCGATGATGGCCGGCATGACCCAGGAAGTCCGCGATTCCCTGGCCGCCGGCGTGCCGTTCCCGCCACGCCTGGGCAAACCGGGCGAGTATGCCGGGCTGGTCAAGCATATTATTGAAAACAGCATGCTCAACGGCGAGGTGATCCGTCTCGACGGTGCCTTGCGCATGGCCGCCAAGTAAGGAGGATTTGTCATGACTATTTCCAACGATCCGATTGTAATCGTCAGCGCCGTCCGTACCCCGATGGGCGGTTTCCAGGGCGAACTGAAAAGCCTGACCGCGCCGCAACTCGGCGCGGCAGCCATCAAAGCAGCGGTGGAACGCGCTGGCGTTGCCAGCGATTCCGTCGACGAAGTGTTGTTCGGCTGCGTACTGCCGGCAGGCCTTGGCCAGGCACCTGCGCGTCAGGCAGCGCTGGGCGCGGGGCTGGATAAATCGACCCGCTGCACCACCCTGAACAAGATGTGCGGTTCCGGCATGGAAGCGGCGATTCTGGCCCATGACATGCTGGTGGCGGGCAGTGCCGACGTCGTGGTCGCCGGTGGCATGGAAAGCATGTCCAACGCGCCTTACCTGCTGGACCGTGCCCGTGCCGGCTACCGCATGGGCCATGGCCGGGTGCAGGACTCGATGTTCCTGGACGGCCTCGAAGACGCCTACGACAAGGGCCGCCTGATGGGCACCTTCGCCGAAGACTGCGCCGAAACCAACAGCTTCAGCCGCGAAGCCCAGGACGCCTTTGCCATCGCCTCGACCACCCGCGCGCAACAGGCGATCAAGGACGGCAGCTTCAAGGCCGAAATCGTCCCGCTGACCGTGACGGTGGGCAAAGAGCAGGTTGTGATCAGCAATGACGAGCAGCCGCCAAAAGCCAGGCTGGACAAGATCGCTTCGTTGAAACCGGCGTTCCGCGAAGGCGGTACGGTGACGGCGGCCAACTCCAGTTCGATCTCCGACGGTGCCGCCGCGCTGGTGCTGATGCGCCAGTCGCAGGCGCAGAAACAGGGCCTGAAACCCTTGGCGGTGATTCATGGCCACGCCGCATTCGCCGACACCCCGGGTCTGTTTCCAGTGGCGCCAATCGGTGCGATCAAGAAATTGATGAAGAAAACCGGATGGTCGCTCAATGACGTCGATCTGGTGGAAGTCAACGAAGCCTTCGCCGTGGTCGGCATGGCCGCGATGACGCATCTGGAAATTCCCCACGAGAAGCTCAACGTGCACGGCGGTGCTTGCGCCCTGGGCCACCCGATCGGGGCTTCCGGTGCGCGGATTCTGGTGACCCTGCTCTCGGCCCTGCGCCAGAAAGGCTTGAAGCGTGGCGTCGCGGCGATCTGTATCGGCGGCGGTGAAGCGACGGCCATGGCCGTGGAATGCCTGTATTAAGGCCAGCGCCCCYTGTAGGAGCGAGCTTGCTCGCGAAGGACGTCAACGATGACGAGGGCTGCCTGGATGAATGCGGCGCTCTCAGGCCCTTCGCGAGCAAGCTCGCTCCTACAGGGGGCAATTAAACTTCAAGGATTCACCATGATCCCCAATGACGACCAACAACAAATCCGCGACATGGCCCGGGACTTTGCCCAGGAACGGCTGAAACCGTTCGCTGCCGAATGGGACCGCGAGCATCGCTTTCCCAAGGAAGCCATCGGCGAGATGGCCGGGCTGGGCTTCTTCGGCATGCTGGTGCCGGAGCAGTGGGGCGGTTGCGACACCGGTTACCTGGCCTACGCCATGGCGCTGGAAGAAATCGCCGCCGGCGATGGCGCCTGCTCGACCATCATGAGCGTGCACAACTCCGTGGGCTGTGTGCCGATCCTCCACTACGGCACGGATGAGCAGAAAGAGCGCTTCCTCAAACCGCTGGCCAGCGGTGCGATGCTCGGCGCTTTCGCCCTGACCGAACCCCAGGCCGGTTCCGACGCCAGCGGCTTGAAAACCCGTGCGCGCCTGGAAGGCGATCACTACGTGCTCAACGGCTGCAAGCAATTCATCACCTCCGGGCAGAATGCCGGAGTGGTGATCGTGTTTGCGGTGACCGATCCGAGCGCTGGCAAACGCGGCATCAGCGCCTTTATCGTGCCGACCGATTCGCCGGGCTACACCGTTGCGCGGGTCGAGGACAAACTCGGTCAGCATGCGTCCGACACCTGCCAGATTCTCTTCGAAGACGTGAAGGTGCCGGTGGCCAACCGTTTGGGCGAGGAGGGCGAAGGCTACAGGATTGCCCTGGCCAACCTTGAAGGCGGTCGCGTCGGCATCGCTTCGCAATCGGTGGGCATGGCCCGCGCGGCGTTCGAAGCGGCTCGCGACTACGCCCGTGAGCGCCAGAGTTTCGGCAAGCCGATCATCGAACACCAGGCCGTGGCCTTCCGCCTGGCGGACATGGCGACCCAGATCGCCGTGGCGCGGCAAATGGTGCACTACGCCGCGGCCCTGCGTGACAGTGGCAAACCGGCTTTGGTCGAGGCTTCGATGGCCAAGTTGTTCGCCTCGGAAATGGCCGAGAAGGTATGCTCCTCGGCGCTGCAAACCCTCGGCGGTTATGGTTACCTCAACGACTTCCCGCTGGAACGGATCTACCGCGACGTGCGGGTCTGCCAGATCTACGAAGGCACCAGCGATATTCAGCGCATGGTCATTTCGCGCAATTTATAAGAAGGAGAGAATCTGTGAACTACGAAACGATTTTGCTGGAAACCCACGGCCGCGTTGGCCTGATCACCCTCAACCGTCCACAAGCGCTGAACGCGTTGAACGCACAGATCGTCAGCGAACTGAACCAGGCCCTCGATGGCTTCGAGGCTGACTCGAACATCGGCTGCATCGTCCTGACCGGTTCGAAAAAAGCCTTCGCCGCCGGTGCCGACATCAAAGAAATGGCGGAGCTGACCTATCCGCAGATCTACCTCGACGACCTGTTCAGCGACAGCGACCGCGTAGCCAACCGCCGCAAGCCGATCATCGCGGCGGTCAACGGTTTCGCCCTGGGTGGCGGCTGTGAGCTGGCGCTGATGTGCGACTTCATCCTGGCCGGCGACAACGCCAGATTCGGTCAGCCGGAAATCAACCTCGGGGTGTTGCCGGGCATGGGCGGCACCCAGCGCCTGACCCGCGCCGTGGGCAAGGCCAAGGCCATGGAGATGTGCCTGAGCGGGCGCCTGATCGATGCCGTGGAAGCGGAGCGTTGCGGCATCGTGGCGCGGATCGTGCCGAGCGATGAGTTGCTGGATGAAGCGCTGAAAGTCGCGGCGTTGATCGCCAAAAAGTCGTTGCCGATTGCGATGATGGTCAAGGAAAGCGTCAACCGTGCCTTTGAAGTGAGCCTGGCCGAAGGCGTGCGCTTTGAGCGTCGGGTGTTCCATGCGGCGTTTGCCACGCAGGATCAGAAGGAAGGGATGGCGGCGTTCATTGCCAAGCGGGACGCCGAGTTCCAAGGCAAGTGATGTTAACGCCATTTTGAGCAAGCCTGCTCCTGTAGGAGCGAGCTTGCTCCGGGCGGCGATCCGACGAAAAACCTGAGGGCACCGGGTTGATTCAGGTGCCCCGCGTCATCGTTGACCTCCATCGCGAGCGAGCTCGCTCCTACAGGGCTTCACACCAGGTAGTTCTTCAGTTCGCGGGCAATCACCATCCGCTGAATCTCGCTCGACCCTTCGTAGATCTGCGTGATCCGCGCATCCCGGTAGTATTTTTCCACCGGATAATCTTCCAGGTAGCCATAGCCGCCATGAATCTGAATGGCGGACGAGCACACCTTCTCGGCCATTTCCGAGGCAAACAGCTTGGCTTGTGACGCCTCCGACAGGCAGGGTTTGCCGGCCGTGCGCAGGCGCGCGGCGTGCAGGATCAGCAACCGCGCGGCGTTCAACTGCATGTGCATGTCGGCCAGCAAATTGGCGATGCTCTGGTGTTCATTGATCGTCTTGCCAAACTGCACCCGATCACGGGAGTAGGCCAGCGCCGCTTCGAACGCCGCGCGAGCAATGCCGAGTGCTTGAGCTGCGATGCCGATTCGCCCGCCTTCGAGGTTGGACAAGGCGATGGCCAGACCCTTGCCGCGTTCTCCCAGCAAATTGGCCTCGGGGATGGTGCAGTCGTTCAGAGTGACCGCGCAGGTGTCGGAAGCACGGATGCCCATTTTGTGTTCGGTGCGATCGACGATAAAACCGGCGGTATCGGTCGGTACCAGGAACGCCGAGATGCCACGCTTGCCCAAATCCGGATCGGTCACGGCAAACACAATCGCCAGCTTGGCCCGCTTGCCGTTGCTGACGAATTGCTTGGCGCCGTTGAGCACCCACTGGCCGTCGCGCAGTTCGGCGCGGGTGCGCAGGTTGTGTGCCTCGGAACCGGCCTGGGGTTCGGTCAGGCAGAAGCAGCCGATGACCTTGCCGCTGGCCAGGTCCGCCAGCCAGGTCTGTTTCTGTTCTTCGCTGCCGTAGTTGAGCACCGGCCCGCAGCCCACGGAGTTGTGGATGCTCATGAAGGCGCCGGTAGCACCGTCGCCCGCGGAAATCTCTTCTACCGCCAGGGCGTAGGCCACGTAGTCGACATAGGTGCCGCCCCATTCCTCGGGCACAACCATGCCCAGCAAGCCCAGTTCGCCCATCTTCGCCACCAGACCGTCATCGATCCAGCCGGCCTTTTCCCAGGCCTGGGCATGGGGCGCGATTTCGCCACGGGCAAAATCCCGGGCCATGTCGCGGATCATGACTTGCTCTTCGCTCAATTCGATATCGTGCATGGCTCAGCTCTCGCTCTGGTCAAACCCGCTGAAGAAGCTCGCCACGTGTTCGGCGTCCAGTGCCTCGAGGGTGGGCGGGTTCCAGCGGGGTGTCTTGTCTTTGTCGATCAGCAAGGCGCGCACGCCCTCGATCAGGTCGCCGCGCTCGAACCACTGGCGGTCCAGATGCAGTTCAAGGGCGAAACATTGTTCAAGTGGCAGCTCGCGTCCGCGACGGAGCATTTCCAGAGTCACGGCCATGGCCAGCGGCGAGCGGGTTTCCAGCAGGTTGGCGGTGGTGACCGCCCACTCATGGCTGTCGGCGACCGTTACCTGACGCAGTTGCTTCACAATACTCGGCACATCGGGTTGGGCGAAGAAGTGGTCGATGGCCGGGCGCAAGGTCGCCAGTGGCGCATCTGGCAGTTGCTGCACGGCGAGTGTTGCCAACAGGCCTTGCAGGTCCTTGAGCGGCGTGTCGTGCCATTCGAGCTGGTCGAGTTTTTCGTCCAGGGCGCCCAGCTTGACGCTTTCCAGGTACCAGTCGGCCAGACCGCAATACAGCGCATCGGCGGCGCGAATTTGTACCCCGGTGACACCGAGGTAAATCCCCAGTTCACCAGGGATGCGCGGCAGGAAGTAACTGCCGCCGACGTCCGGGAAGTAGCCGATGCCGACTTCCGGCATCGCCAGGCGGCTTTTTTCGGTGACCACGCGCAAGTCTGCGCCTTGCACCAGACCCATGCCGCCGCCGAGGACAAAACCGTCCATCAGGGCCAGCACCGGTTTGCGGTAGTGGTGGATCGCGAGGTCGAGGGCGTATTCCTCGACGAAGAAATCTTCGTGCAGGGTGTCGCCGCTTTTGAAGCTGTCATGCAGCGAGCGAATGTCGCCGCCGGCACAGAAGGCTTTTTCCCCGGCACCACGCAAGACCACGGCATGCACTTGCGAGTCCTGGGCCCAGGCGTCGAGCTGGCGGTGCAGGTTGAGCACCATGTCCAGGGTGAGGGCATTGAGGCCGGCGGGGCGGTTGAGGGTCAGATGACCAATGTGGTTGCGCACTTCGGCCAGCACATCGTTGTGCATGGCATCCATGAACTGCGTCCCCTTCGATGAAACCTGAGCAGTCATCACTAACTCCCTGCTTTTATTGTCTTTATCGAGATGCTCGCGCGCGAGCGATGACGGATCGTATCAGTGCAAATTTGCCTTGTACAACCCGGATAAGTGCAGGTTGTCTGCGCATTTTTGCATGGTGATGACCGGCACTGTTTCAGCGTAGACCAACGCGTATTCAGGCAAACGCCGCGAGCAGATCCTCTTCGAACGCCTTCTGCGCATCGCCGGCTACCTGAGCCCGATGCCGGGCCAGATGAAACGCGACATCGAAACTCATATCGCCTCGGCGCACGGCCCTGAGCAAACCTTTGTCTTCCCAGCCACGGGCAAAGTGGCTGGGCAAATAACCGACATGCTTACCGGAAAGGATGAAGGCGAGGGTGCCTTCGACTTGCTCCGAACGTGCCGAACACCGCTTGCCCTGAAAGGGTTCGTCACTGCGCAGGAAACGGTAGGGGTGATCGACCCGGTCGCTGGCCTGCAGGTCCTGATCGATCGGGTTCGCGTTGGTGAACATTGGATGGCCGGGGGCGCAATACAGGTGCTGGGTTTCAATGAACAGTTCGCGGTAGTCAAACGCACTTTGTACTTGCGAGAAGTAGCCGATGGCCAGGTCCAGCCGCTGTTGCAGCAGCAGGCGTTCCATCTCGCCGGGCATGGCGCTGATCAGCTCGATACGCACCGACTCGTCCCGCTCACGGAAGCGCCGGATTGCTTCGGCCACCCGTTGCAGCACCGATTGATCCAGGGCTTCGGACAGGCCCAGACGCACTTCGCCGATCAGGCGTCCGGCCACGCCGTTGGATTGATGACGGAAGGCTTCGATGGACTCGAACAGTCCACGGGTGGCGCTGAGCAATTGCTCGCCCTTGGGAGTGATCTTGAATCCGCCCTTGCCGCGACTGCACAAGCGATAGCCAAGGCGGGTTTCCAGTTTGGCCATTTGCTGGCTGATGCTCGACTGGCTCAACCCCAACTCGCCCTGAGCTGCGCTGAAGCCGCCGCACTCCACCACGCTGACAAACAGACGTAGCAATTGCAGATCCAGATCATGCAGTTGGCCGAGCATCAAACATTACTCCGTCATAAAGTCAGGTTAATTAACTTGGTATTTCACCAATGTATCCGACGACGCATCCTGCAACCACTTCCTCTGGTCAGGTGTTCGTCATGGCTCCCATGTTCAAGCTGTGTTTACCCGCGCTGTTGCTCGTCGTTGCCGCTTCGGCCCAGGCCGAGGACAAGGTGGTCAATCTGTACAGTTGGGYCGATTACGTGGCTCCTGAAACCCTGCAACGGTTCGAGCAGGAGACGGGCATCCATGTACGCTACGACACCTTCGATGCGCCGGAGGTACTGGAAACCAAGCTGCTCACCGGTGGCAGCGGGTACGACGTGGTCGTCCCGTCGTCCAGTGTGCTGGCGCGCGGCCTGGCGGCAGGTGCGCTCAAGGCCATCCCCCATGAGGGCCTGAAGGGCTACGCCAATCTTGATCCCGATCTGTTGGAGAAGATGGCGGCGGTAGATCCCGGTAATCGCTATGGCGTGCCCTATACATGGGGCACCCTGGGGCTCGGGATGAATGTCGAGGAGGTGAAGAAACGCCTGCCGAATGTACCGCTCAACAGCCTCGACCTGCTGTTCAAACCGGAATACGCCAGCAAGCTGAAGGACTGTGGCATCGCGGTCATTGATTCACCACAGGAAGTGATCGGCCTGGCCTTGCATTATTTGGGCAAGGATCCCTACAGCACCGACAAGAGCGATCTCGACGCGGCCCAAACGTTATTGCATCAGTTGCAACCCTCGGTGCTTTACGTCGCCAGCGGGCGGCAGATCAACGATCTGGCCAATGGCAGCATCTGCCTTGCGCTGACCTACAACGGTGACGCCAGCATGGCCGCCGACCAGGCGCGCAAGGCCAACAAACCGTTTGAAATCGCCTACCGGATTCCCAGGGAAGGCACCATCGTGTGGCAGGACAACCTGGCGATCCCCAAGGACGCGCCACACCCCGAGGCTGCCCGCCAGTTCATCGAATTCATGCTGCGCCCCGAGTCCGTCGCGGCGCTGACCAACACGCTGTTTTTTGCCACCGCCAACCAGGCCGCCACGCCGCTGGTGGATGAGGCAGTGCGCACAGATCCGGACATTTACCCACCCGCCGATGTGCGTGACCGGCTTTACGCCGACCGCAGCATGAGCCTCAAGGACATGCGCCAGCGCACCCGTTTGTGGACCACTTTCCGTAGCCGCCAATAAGAAAAGAGAAGGAGCCTTCAATGGACGTCCCGATGCAGAACGATCAAGCCCTTACCCGTGACAGCCTTTACGGCACGGCCGCCGAAAGTACCTACGCCGGCATTACCAGCTTCATGCGTCGACGCTACAGTCGTGACCTGCGTGG
Source organism: Pseudomonas sp. P4_C3 (assembly GCF_056402075.1). Classification (NCBI taxonomy): domain Bacteria; kingdom Pseudomonadati; phylum Pseudomonadota; class Gammaproteobacteria; order Pseudomonadales; family Pseudomonadaceae; genus Pseudomonas; species Pseudomonas sp. P4_C3. Next base: position 897 of record NZ_JBFUIC010000066.1, on the reverse strand, counting down.
CGTTGATGTGGCCGTCAGTGGCGTGCCGTTCGACACGGCCACCAGCAACCGCCCCGGCGCACGCTTCGGACCACGGGGCATTCGTGCCGCCTCTGCCGGGATCGCCTGGGAACGGCACTGGCCATGGACGTTTGATCCGTTCGATCACCTGGCGGTCATCGACTACGGCGATTGCGATTTCGATTACGGCGCGCCGCAGTCGACGCCCGAAATGATTGAGGCCCACGCCGAGCGCATCCTCGACGCCGGCAGCGCGATGCTGACCTTTGGCGGCGACCATTTCATCACCTATCCACTGCTCAAGGCCCATGCCCGCAAGCACGGGGCGTTGTCGCTGATCCACTTCGACGCCCACAGCGACACCTGGCCGGACGAAGAGGGCAAGCGCATCGATCACGGCACCATGTTCTGGCACGCGGCCAGGGAAGGGCTGGTCGATCCGTCACGTTCGGTACAAATCGGCTTGCGCACCACCAACGATGATCATCAAGGCTTTCAAGTGCTCGACGCGCGGCAGGTGCATCGTCGTGGCTGCGAAGCGATTGTCGAGGCGATTCGGGCGCGGGTCGGCGACAACCCCGTGTACCTGACCTTCGACATCGACTGCCTCGATCCGGCGTTTGCTCCGGGCACCGGAACACCGGTGTGTGGCGGCTTGAGTACGGTGCAGGCGCTGGAAATTCTCGGCGGTCTACGCGGGATCAATCTGGTGGGCATGGACGTGGTGGAAGTGGCCCCGGCCTATGACAGCGCAGAGATTACATCACTGGCGGCGGCGACACTGGCGATGGAGATGCTGTGTCTGTATGCGGCAAAACATAAGGTCGATCGGTAATACGCCTAACCCTGTAGGAGCGAGCCTGCTCGCGATGAGGGCGGAACATTCAACATCTATGT
>NZ_JBFUIC010000065.1:0-24154 GCF_056402075.1 Pseudomonas sp. P4_C3 | reverse complement strand
CGGCAGCTCCTACAAAATCAAAAGATCAAAAGATCAAAAGATCAAAAGATCAAAAGATCAAAAGATCAAAAGATCAAAAGATCAAAAGATCAAAAGATCAAAAGATCAAAAGCCTGGCAGGCGTGCCGTGCCGGGCCACTGCCCACCCTCCAGCGTCAGCAACAACGCCTTCGCCTCAAGCCCACCGGCAAACCCGGTGAGCTTGCCCGACGCACCAATCACCCGGTGACACGGCGCCACGATCGAAATCGGGTTCTTGCCATTCGYCGCCCCCACCGCCCTGACCGCCGCCGGGTTGCCAATCTGCTCGGCGATCTGGCTGTAGCTGCGGGTCTCTCCGAACGGGATGGTCAGCAGCGCCGCCCAGACCTTCTTCTGAAATTCCGTACCGGCAAAATCCAGTTCCAGTTCGAAGCGATCGCGGGTGCCGGAAAAATATTCGCGCAACTGCGCAGCCGTGTGAACCAGGATCGGGTTGTTCGGCGCTTCGCTCATCGGCCCCAGGCGAACCCGGCCGGGTTTGTCGTTTTCCCAGAGGATGGCCGCCAGTCGTGAACCGTTCGCGACCAGCTTCAACTGGCCCACAGGTGACGCCACGGTGGTGCAGGTATAGGTCATGCCAGGGCTCGCGCAAAATTGCTGAACAGGCGTTAAGGATACTGTCTCGACGGGGAGGCGCAATACGTAATCCCGACCATACTTGGCTACGGCTTTTGAAGCGTTTTCCTACGAAATAACAAGAAGAGACTGACTCATGAAGTACGAACCTTTTGCCAAATCGCTGATTGCGACCTCGTTGGCGCTCAGCTGCCTGACCGCCCATGCCGCCTCCGTGGCCCCGGCTACCGGGGAAAACGGCATGGTGGTCACGGCCCAGCACCTGGCTAGCCATGTGGGCGTGGATGTGCTCAAGAACGGCGGCAACGCCGTGGATGCGGCGGTCGCGGTCGGCTATGCGCTGGCGGTTGTGTACCCCGCGGCAGGCAACCTCGGCGGCGGCGGTTTCATGACCATTCAACTGGCGGACGGGCGCAAGACTTTCCTCGACTTCCGTGAAAAAGCCCCGCTGGCCGCTACCGCCAACATGTACCTGGACAAGGAGGGCAACGTCGTTCCCGATTTGAGTACCCGTGGCCACCTGGCCGTGGGCGTGCCGGGCACCGTTTCGGGCATGGAACTGGCGCTGTCCAAATACGGTACCAAACCGCGCAAGGAAATCATCGCCCCGGCCATCAAGTTGGCTGAAGACGGTTTTGAACTGGAGCAGGGCGACGTCGATCTGCTGGACTACGCCACCGACATGTTCAAGAAGGACATGAAGGATTCCGGCTCGATCTTCTTGAGCAAAGGCGAGCCGATGCAGGTCGGCCAGAAACTGGTGCAAAAGGACCTGAGCAAGACCCTGCGGGAGATCTCCGAGAAAGGCGCCGACGGTTTCTATAAGGGTTGGGTGGCCGACGCCATCGTCACCTCCAGCCAGGCCAACAAGGGCATCATCACCCAGGCCGACCTCGACAAATACAAGACCCGCGAACTGGCGCCCATCGAGTGCGACTACCGTGGCTACCACGTGGTCTCGGCACCGCCACCGAGCTCCGGCGGCGTAGTGATCTGCGAGATCATGAACATCCTCGAAGGTTATCCGATGAAGGATCTGGGCTACCACTCGGCCCAGGGCATGCACTATCAGATCGAAGCGATGCGCCACGCCTATGTGGACCGTAACAGCTACCTGGGTGACCCGGATTTCGTGAAGAACCCGATTGCCCATCTGCTGGATAAAAACTACGCGACCAAGCTGCGCGAAGCGATCAAACCACAAAAAGCCGCGGTTTCCAGCGAACTCAAGCCCGGCGTAGCGCCCCATGAAGGCAACAACACCACCCATTACTCCATCGTCGACAAGTGGGGCAACGCGGTGTCGGTGACCTACACCCTCAACGACTGGTTCGGTGCCGGCGTGATGGCGAGCAAGACCGGGGTCATCCTCAACGATGAAATGGACGACTTCACCTCGAAAATCGGCGTGCCGAACATGTACGGCCTGGTGCAGGGCGAGGCCAATGCCATCGCCCCCGGCAAGGCGCCGTTGTCGTCCATGAGCCCGACCATCGTCACCAAGGACGGCAAAGTGGTGATGGTGGTCGGTACGCCGGGTGGCAGCCGGATCATCACCGCGACCTTGCTGACCATGCTCAACGTGATCGACTACGGCATGAACATCCAGGAAGCGGTGGATGCACCGCGGTTCCACCAGCAGTGGCTGCCGGAGGAAACCAACCTGGAAGCCTTCACCACCAGCCCGGACACGGTGAAAATCCTCGAAAGCTGGGGCCACAAGTTCGCCGGTCCCCAGGATGCCAACCACCTGGCGGCGATCCTGGTCGGCGCGCCATCCCTGGGTGGCAAGCCGGTAGGCAAGAACCGTTTCTACGGGGCGAACGACCCACGGCGTAACACCGGGTTGTCGCTGGGTTATTGAGGCTTGTGTCCGGAGGGGGACGGGCTTATGTTCGTCCCCTGATCCATCGACATCACAAGGAAGGAAATCATGACCACTGCGTTGTTAATCATCGACGTCCAACAGGCTTTGTGTTCCGGTGAGTACGAGTGCTTCGAGATTGGACGGGTCATCAACACCATCAATGACCTGTCTGCCCGGGCGCGCAAGGCGGGAGTGCCCGTGGTGCTGATCCAGCACGAAGAAGCGGGCAGTCCGCTGGCACATGGCGCTGCCGGCTGGCAACTGGCCGAAGGGCTGGAAACCTCGCCCAAGGACCACCGCGTGCGCAAGACCACCGGGGATTCGTTCTACCAGACCAACCTGCAAAAACTGTTGCCGAAGGAGGACTTCGAGCGCCTGGTCATCTGCGGCCTGCAGACCGATTACTGCGTCAACGCCACCGTGCGTCAGGCCCTGAAACTGGGCTACGACGTGGTGCTGGCGGGCGATGCGCATTCCACCATCGACAACGGCAACCTGACCGCCGAAGACATCATCGCCGAGCACAACAAGGACCTGGCGCACCTGACCGGTTCCGTGGCGCGGATCGATGTGATACCGGCCAAGGACATCCATTTCTGAAACCACCACATTTACCTGTGGGAGCGAGCTTGCTCGCGATGAGGCCAGCACATTCAACATTGATATTGGCTGACCCACCGCCATCGCGAGCAAGCTCGCTCCAACAGTAATTTCGGTTGCTCGCAGATGTTGCGCACACCTACCAACCCTGTGGGAGCGAGCTTGCTCGCGATGGCGTCATTACAGCCAGCATCGGTGTCGGCTGACCCACCGCTATCGCGAGCAAGCTCGCTCCCACAGTAATTTCAGTCGCTGGCCGATTTTGCATACACCCATTTACCCCGTGGGAGCGGGCTGTTTGTAACTATTGACGTCACGGCAAGCTGGACGCCATTCCCGACGCTATGGCATCGTCGAAACACCAGACCATGCAGTGAACGGGATCGCAACGATGGAGGAGGGAAACAAGGTCGACGACAACAGGTCGCTGGCCACGCTGAAGGCGTTCAATCATTGCGTATTGCACCTGGGCCGGCTGGCGCGRGACAGCGGGGCGTCGCGATTCATCGCCGATGGCCTGCAGGCATTCGGTCCCCTGGTGCCCTTCGCGTCTGCCTGGTGGGGCGAGATGTCGACGCCAGGTCCTGATGTTCCCCCCCAGAGCTGGATGCACGGCAGCATCAATCTCCCCGAATCCTTTGCCGCCGAGTGGCATCCGGTCGCAGCCAATGACAAATTCTCCTACGACACGTTGAATCAGCCTGGCGAGGTATTGCGCGACAGCGGCTTCAACGACCCTTGCGAAGCGGTCAATGAGTTCGCCCGGCGCCATGACCTCTACCACCTGATGTGCATCACCTATGAGCTGCCCGAAAGCGGCTTGATGTTTTTCGTCTGCCTCTACCGTGGCCAGGATGAACAGGCATTCGAGGAGAACGAAGCCGAGCTGTTTTCGGCATTCTGCGATCACCTGTTCCAGCTGTGGCGGTTCCAGGTTCAAGACATGATTCGCTTCGACAGCGAAAACGGCGCAAGTGATTTTGGCGTCGCGCGCATGGACGGCAGTCTGCTCTATGTGGGCGCCAGACTGTGCGCCGCCATTCAACGCGAACTGCCCGGCTGGAGCGGCTCCACGCTGCCACCTGATGTGATCGCGCAATTGTCCAAAGCCCCCTGCGTGATCCGCCTGGGCCGCTGCGCCCTGACCCTCACCCCCAACGCCGAACACGTCATCCTTTCCCTCGATGCGCCATCAGGCGGAGATGGCCTGGCACCACGGGAACGCACTGCAGCGATGCTGTTCGCCGCCGGCCACTCCTACAAGGAGATCGCCAAAATGCTCGCCCTGAGCCCCGCGACCGTGCGCACCTATTTGCGTAATTGCTACTTGCAGCTCGGTGTGAAAAGCAAGGTGGAACTGGGCTCCGTCCTGCGTTCGCCAGGCGCGCTGGCGGAGTCCGTGCGCCGGGATTAATCCCAGCCGTTTCAATTATTTGCCTTACCCCTCCTCATTTGCAGAGGTCCATTCGAACGCTGCGCCCTATAGGGTAGGCCCTGTCTATCAGGGGCTGACGCAGTCGCTTCGGGCCGCTTCAAAACAATAAGAACAGGGGTGAGGCATTTGAGACTTTCCAGGTTGTTCATCGCCATTGCGTCGACAACGGCGTTTTCCGGCATGGCGTTGGCGGCGACACCCGCTGACACGGTCATGCGCAATGGCTACGTCTACACCGTCGATGGCCAGAATTCCGTGCAGCAGGCCATCGCCATTTCCGGCGGCAAGATCGTCTATGTCGGCAGCGATGCCGGGGTCGACGGCTACATCGGCAAGCAAACACAACTGATCGACCTGGCCGGGCGCATGCTGATGCCGGGCTTCGTCGATGCGCACATGCACCCGGGGGATGGCGGTCGCGCCATGACCTTGTGCGACCTGAAATACCAGACCATGACCCGCGCGCAGTTTCAGGCGAGCATCCAGGCGTGCCTCGATGCCGACAAGGACAAGGGCCCGGACGTGTGGCTGGAAGTGGGCAGCTGGGATCGCATGGGGATGACCGGGCTCGATGGCGACGCCGACAAATCGACCCTGGACGTGCTCAAGACCCAGCGTCCGATCCAGGTGCGCTCCACCGACTTCCACACCGTGCTGACCAACTCTCGCGGCCTGGAACTGGCCGGCATCAACAAGAACACCGCCGACCCCGAAGACGGCAAATACCGACGCGACAGCGCCGGCAACCCGAACGGCATCAGTGAAGACGGCGCCGCCGAATCGTTGGCCGCCGTGGTCCCGCCTGCTACCGACGCGGAAAAACTCAATCAGGTTCGAGCAGCCCTCGACGCCATGCGCCAGCAAGGCATCACCAGTTTCTTCGATGCGCTGTCCGGCCCGGAAAACGGCAAAGCCTTCACCAGCCTGCAAAAGTCCGGCGAGCTGACAGCCCGGGCCTTGCTGGCGATCAAGCTGGACCCGGCCGCCGCTGCCGCCGACCCGGTGAAAACCATCGCCGAGGCCAAGGCCCTGGCCAGCACCTACGACCAGGGTGAAGTGCATGTCGCGCCGGGCGTGAACATGCGCCACGTCAAACTGTTCATGGACGGCATCATCAATGCCCCGGCGGACACCGGCGCCATGTTGACCCCGTACCTGCACAACAGCGGCACCGACAAGGCGCCGAAGTGGACGCCGGGCAAGAATCTGGGCGAACTGTACTTCCCGCCGCAAGTGCTTAATCCGTTGTTGCTGCAAGCGGTCAAGGCCGGTCTCGATCCGCACCTGCACGCTACCGGCGAGCGCGCGGTGCGCGATGCACTGGACAGCGTCGCCTACGTGCGCAAGGAACTGCCCGGTACTGATTTCCGTCCGGCCATCGCGCACGCCGAGTCTGTCGATCCTGCCGACTATTCGCGCTTCAAGGCACTGGACGTCACGGCCACCATGTCGTTCCAGTGGGCCCAGCAGGCACCGTCCACGGTCGACGGCACCAGTGATCACCTTGGCGCCGCGCGATTTGCGCGCATGGAACCCTCGGGCAGCATCGCCCATGCGGGCGGTCGAGTGGCGTTTGGCAGCGATTGGCCGGTCGATCCGCTGGATGAATTCCTGGCGTTGAAAGTCGGTGTCACCCGTTCCGGCGACCCCACCAATCCGCATAGCTATGGCCCCAAGTATGCCGGGCGACTCAATGCCGATCCGGCGCTGTCGCGAGCCGAAGTGCTGCGCAGCATCACCCTCAGTTCCGCCGAACAGCTCAAGCTGGAGGCGGTGCTGGGCTCGGTCGAAGTCGGCAAGTTCGCTGACCTGATCGTGCTCGACAAGAACTTCATGCAGGTGCCCGAGGAGGAACTGGGGCGCAACGACGTGCTGCTGACGCTGGTCGGCGGCAAGGTCGTGTGGGCCAAGGCGCCGTTCCTCGGGCTTGCGCCACACGTGGTTTCCCAAGCGGTTACTTCCCGATCCGCCCCATAAAAACTAGAGAGCGTTCCGATGCGATTGATTCCAAACCTGTTGGCCGCCGCGCTGGCCTTGTCGTCGGTGCAGGCCATGGCCGCCGCTGACCTGGTGTTGTTCAACGGCAAGGTCTTTACCGCCGAACCCGGCCAGGCGCTGGTGCAGGCTGTTGCGGTGCAAGACGGCAAGATTCTGAAAGTGGGCAGCGATGCCGAAATCAATGCCCTGGCCGATGCCAAGACCCAGCGCATCGACCTGGCGGGCAAAGTGTTGATGCCGGGCATGATCGACACCCACAGCCACCCGGTCTCGGGCGCCTTCGACAGCATGAAGGCCAACCTGCTGGACGAGGTCAAACCCTTGCCGGAACTGGAGCAATGGTTGATCGAAGAAGACAAGACCGGGCGTGCCCGCTCCGGTGATGTGATCAGCGTGGCGGGGGTCAGTTCGGCCTACTGGGAGAAAAGCCGTGAACTGGGCAAGGTGTTCAACCAGGGACGCTGGGCAGAACAACCGATTGTGTTCAGCGGCATCGACGGTCACACCGGTTGGGCCAACAACGCAATGCTCAAGCGCCTGAACATCGACGCGGCATTGGTGAAAAGCCTGCCGGAAAAAGAGCGCGGCTACATCGGCCATGAGGCGGACTTCACGCCGAACGGCTACTTTGCCGAATCCCGCTGGGACGTGGTGCGCAACGGTATTCCGGCGCCTACCCCGGAGGCCATGCTCAAGGCCGCTCGCGAGGCGGTGAAGATCAACAATCAATTCGGCGTCACCGCCTGGATGGACGCGGCGGCGAACGGCGGCAGCGAAGATTCGCTGTTCGATTTCCATGCCACCGCCGAAAGCGTCGGCGTGCTGCCGCTGTACAAGGAGTTGGCGCAGAACGGCGAACTCAGCGCCCACGTCGCCGCGTTGATGGTCACCAATCCGAAGAGCAAGCCCGCCGACCTGGAAGTGATCGCCACGGTGATGAAGCAGTTCGAGGGCGTGCCTAACCTGACGTTCCCCGGCATCAAGGTGTTTGTCGACGGCATTCTCGAATTCCCGGGGCAAACCGCAGCGGTCATCGTGCCATTCAAGAACAGCCATAAAAATGGTCAGTTGCTGACCGACCCGGCGCACTTCGGCGAACTGGTGGTGGCGGCGGAAAAGCGCGGCTGGATCGTGCACATGCATGCCGTCGGCGATCGCGCGGTGCGTGAAGCGCTCAATGGCGTGGCGTATGCGCGCAAGCTCAGCCCGACGCCGGTGCCGCACAGCATCGCGCACTTGCAACTGGTCAATCCCAAGGAGTTTCCACGCTTCAAGCAACTGGGCGTGATCGCTTCGATGCAACTGCTGTGGGCCACCGGCGAGTCCTACACCGTCGAACTGGTCAAGCCCTACATCAGCGCCTTTGCCTACGGTTACCAGTATCCCGCGCGGTCCCTGCATAACGCCGGCGCGACGATTGCCGGTGGCAGCGACTGGCCGGTGTCGAGCGCCAACCCGTTCAACGCCATTGCCCAGGCCAGCACGCGCAAAGGTCCGTTGGGCGTACTCAATGCCAAGGAAAGCATCGACCGCCAGACCATGTTCTACGCCTACACCCTCAACGCCGCGAAAACCCTGCGCCTGGACAAACAGATCGGTTCGCTGGCACCGGGCAAACAGGCTGACCTGATCATCCTCGACCGTGATGTGTTCAAGGTCAGCGATGACGACCTGTTCGAAACCAAAGTCCTGAACACTTTCTTCGCCGGCAAGCAGGTCTACGCCCCCGCGTCCTGACCTGCGTACACCCAGCACACGCAAAAAACTGCCAGCCCCTCGTAGCGCGAGGGGCCTGGCATCGCCATGCCTGAAATTCCCCGTACGCCATAACAACAAGAGAACTGTATGAACGCATTTTCAGCATTGACCCTCGCCGCGCTGGCACTGGCCCCCCTGACCAGCCAGGCCCTGGCCCTCAACGATGATTTCAGCCTGGACATGACCCTGGGCGTCGTCAGCGACTACCGTACCCGCGGCATCTCGCAAACCCTGGGCGATCCGGCGGTGCAGGGCGGCGCAACGCTGCTGCACAGCAGCGGCCTGTACATCGGCGCCTGGACCTCCAATGTTGATTTCGGTGGCGGCTTCGATACCCGGCAGGAGCTTGAGTACTACGCGGGTTACTACTGGCAGGCGACCGACGCGATCAGCCTGGATCTGGGCTACATCAAGTACGACTACCCGAAGAATTCTGAATTCAACCTCAGCGAGGTCTACGCCGTCCTCGACCTGTACGGCGTGAAGCTGGGTGCCTATTACTCCAAGGACACGCCGAATTTCTTCGGCGAGGACCAGGACACCCTTTACACCTACCTGGGCTACAAAATCGATTTGCCGGCCGAAGTCGGCCTGGACTTGCGCTTTGGGCGCAACGATGTGAATGACCCCGCGTTCTGGTCCGCCAGTGGCGATAGCCGTGAGTCTTACTACGAGTGGGAAGCCAAGCTGACCCGCGACTTCGTCGGCGTCACCTGGGGCCTGAGCTATATCGACACGGACTTGTCGAAAAGCGAGTGCGCCAGTTGGTACGGCTATGACGACCTGTGCTCGGCCACGGTCGTTGCCAGTGCCACCAAGACCTTCTAAGTTCATCCCCGACAACAAAAACAGTTCCTCAAAGGAAACATCGTCATGAGTGCGCAACGCAGTCCCCTGATCGAGACCCGCTCGATTGATTTCATTCCCGAGGCTGAGCGTCACGGCAGCCTCTACAGCCAGTTCACCCTGTGGCTCGGCGCCAACCTGCAGATCACCGCTATCGTCACCGGTGCCCTGGCGGTGGTACTGGGTGGCGATGTGTTCTGGTCGCTGATCGGCTTGCTGATCGGGCAAGTGCTCGGCGGTGCCGTGGTGGCGCTGCACGCGGCACAAGGGCCGAAGCTCGGGCTGCCGCAGATGATCTCCAGCCGAGTGCAGTTCGGCGTGTATGGCGCGGCGATCCCGATTGTCCTGGTGTGCCTGATGTACCTGGGTTTCAGCGCCACCGGCGCAGTGTTGTCGGGGCAGGCGATTGCGCAGTTGATCAGTGTCAGCGACAGCGCCGGCATCCTGATTTTCGCCGCGTGTATCGCGTTCCTGACGATCTTCGGGTATCGGGTGATTCACCTGGTCGGGCGGGTGGCCAGCGTGCTGGGCATCATCGCCTTCGCCTACCTGTTCACCCGGTTGATGACCCTCAACGACATCGGCCTGCTGCTTGACAATCGTCATTTCGGCTGGAGCACCTTCCTGCTGGCGGTGTCGCTCTCGGCGTCCTGGCAGATCGCCTTCGGCCCTTACGTGGCGGACTACTCGCGCTACCTGCCGAGCAAGACTTCGTCGTGGAAAACCTTCGCCGCTGTCGGCCTCGGCACGGTGCTGGGAGCGCAGACTTCGATGGTGCTGGGGGTGTTCGCCGCCGCACTGGCCGGGGCGAATTTCCGTGGGCACGAAGTGGCGACCATTGTCGGCCTGGGCAGCACCGGGGTGATCGCGTCCTTGCTGTACCTGAGCATTGTCTTCGGCAAGGTCACGGTGTCCACCCTCAACGCCTACGGCAGTTTCATGTGCATCGCCACCATCATCAGTGGCTTTCGTCGTCGCCTGGAGATCACCGCCCGCCAGCGCATGTTGTTCGTGCTGCTGATTGTCGCGGCATCCACCACGCTGGCATTGCTGGGGCAGTACTCGTTCCTCAGCTCGTTCAAGTACTTCATCCTGTTTTTGCTGACGTTCTTCACCCCGTGGAGCGCGATCAACCTGGTGGATTACTACTTCATCAACAAGGAGCGTTACGACATCCCGGCGCTGTCCGACCCGGCAGGGCGCTACGGTCGCTGGAACGTCTTGGGGATCAGCGTGTACGTGATCGGCGTGTTGATCCAGTTGCCCTTTGTCGATACCCATTTCTACTCCGGGCCGATGGTTGCGCAACTGGGCGGCGTGGACATTTCCTGGATCGTCGGGCTGCTGGTGCCGGGTGTGATCTATTACGCGCTGGCCAAGCCGTCAATGAGTGCGGTGGTGGTTGAGCGGGGTTAATACCAGCTTTTGTGGCGAGGGGGCCAGCGTTGACTAGCGCTTTGGTAGTTTCCAGCGCTCACGCAACCGTTCGTACTGCGCTTCAGGCAGTTGCACCAGCACCGGGGATTTACTTGGGTTGAGCCAATCGAACAACCGTGCGATGTTCGCCGGGTCCATGGCCGTACAGCCACGGGTCGGCGCCGTGGGGCCGCGCCAGATGTGGAAGAAAATGCACGAGCCGGCGGTGGGAGTGGCCGGGGTGTTGTGCTGGATGAAAATGCCCTGGTGGTACAAGTCATCGCTGCGGCGCATGCGTTCGGAACTGCTCCAGTCCTTGGCAACCACCGAGCCATCGACCAGTTGGTTGTAGCGAGCCGATTGGCTGTCATCCACGCATTCGATGGTCGGTGTCAGCGACAGATAGGGCAGGCGGGTGTCGGCGGAAGGTTCGTAGCCAAATGCCGTACCCAGCTTGAACATTCCAGCCGGTGCCTTGCCGTCGCCTTCCTGTTTGACCGGGCCTTCAGGTTGCCCGGTGTCGAGTTGGCCTTTGCCCCAGCCCATGCCGTTTTTGCCGAGCACCACTGCAAACGGCGCTTCGAACTTTTCAAAGGTCTTGCCGCGCCGTTCATAGCGCTGGGCAGTGGCCTGAACGTCATCCCAGTTTTTGCTGGTGACCACGATCAGTTGGTCGCTGCCGTCGAGTCCCTGGGCCATTGCGGCCAGCGGAAAAAACGTCACCAACAGGGTCTTGAGCAGAATGTTCATGGTGCAAGCGGCGTGATGGGGAAGTCCATGACGTCCGGCTTCTGCGGATTCCCGCTGTACGTGAAGTGCCACCACTCGGCCGAATAACCCACGAAGCCTTCCTTGGCCATGGCACTGGTCAGGCGCTGGCGATTGGCTTTGGCCGTGGCGTTGATCAGCGCCGAGTCGGTGTGGGCCCGCTCATCGAAGCAATCGAAACCGGTGCCCATGTCGAGCGCGCCGTCGTGCCAGCGCTGGCCGTAAGGGGCGGTGCAATCCACTGGCGTGACCGAAGGCGTCCAGGTGTCGGCGAGCAGGGCGTCGGGGCCGGTCAGCGTCAGGTCGACGGTGTTGCCTCGGGAGTGGTTGGACACCCGGGCCACATAACCCAGGCGCCAGAAGTCCTGCTTGTCGACCCGTGGATAGAACTCGGTCTTCAGCGGGTCACCGGGTTCGGTGGCGAAGCGGCCCATGTCCGCCACCGCGCGCTTGGGTCGATAGCAGTCGAATACCTTCAAGCCGTAGCCTTCGGCTTTCAGCGAGCTTTGCACTCGGGCCAATGCCTTTGCAGCGTCCTCCGACAGCAGGCACTCCGCCGCCTGGTAACCGTCGAGCGGGTGCCCGGTGAAGTTGTGCGCGCTGGCGTAGCGGATGTCCTGCTCGATGCCCGGGGCGACGCTGCGCACATACACCATGTGCCCGGGTTTCGACTCGTCGGCCATGCACGGCGTGGCAAGGCTCAGGCACAGCAGCAACAGACAGGGTGAACGCGACATCGGGAACGGCTCCATGCATGACCAGTCATTCCATCATGGCTTGAAACCGTCCGTACCTCCATGAAGTTGTTGATCGGCGTGATAGGACGAACGCACCAGCGGCCCGGACGCTACGTTCTTGAAGCCCATGCGCGTGCCTTCCTCGGCGAACCAGGCAAAGGTGTCGGGATGCACGAAGCGCTGCACCGGCAAGTGACTGCGCGAGGGTTGCAGGTATTGGCCGAGGGTCAGCATGTCGATGTCGTGCTCGCGCATGCGCTGCATGACCTCGATGACTTCCTCGTCGGTTTCGCCAAGGCCCAGCATCAGGCCGGATTTGGTCGGCACATGGGGCACCGCTTGCTTGAATTTTTGCAGCAGGTCCAGCGACCACTCGAAGTCCGAACCCGGCCGGGCGGCCTTGTACAGGCGTGGTACGGTTTCCAGGTTGTGGTTGAACACATCCGGCGGCTCATTGGCGGTGATCGCCAGGGCCACGTCCATGCGTCCGCGATAGTCCGGCACCAGGGTTTCCAGTTGAATGCCGGGCGACAGCTTGCGGATTTCCCGCAGGCAATCGACAAAGTGCTGGGCGCCGCCGTCACGCAAATCGTCGCGGTCCACCGAGGTGATCACCACGTACTTCAGGCGCAGCTCGGCGATGGCCACGGCCAGGTTCATCGGTTCGTTGACGTCCAGCGGCTTGGGCCGGCCATGGCCGACATCGCAGAACGGGCAGCGGCGGGTGCAGATGTCGCCCATGATCATGAAGGTCGCCGTGCCACCGGAAAAACACTCGCCGAGGTTGGGGCACGAGGCTTCTTCGCAGACGCTGTGCAGCTTGTGCTTACGCAGTAATTGCTTGATCCGGTCGACCTCGGGAGAGATCGGCATGCGCACGCGAATCCAGTCGGGTTTGCGCGGGAATTCATCCGTGGGAATGATCTTCACCGGAATCCGCGCGACCTTTTCCGCGCCGCGCAATTTGGTGCCGATTTCTACTTTGGCCGGGCTCTTGCCGGTCGATTCGACAATGGCATTCATGATGCTTTCCTTGTGCAGCAGGGTACTGAACCTGTGGGAGACCCTGTGGGAGCGAGCTTGCTCGCGATGAGGCCATTACATTCAGCATTGATGTTGAATGAAAGTCCGCCATCGTCGGAACGCCGCCCGGAGCAAGCTCGCTCCCACAGAGTTTTTTTCCACAAGGGTTTTTGTGTTGTGTGATCAGTCGCGGTAAACCGGGAAGTCCGCACACAAAGCCGCCGCCTGCCGTGCAACATTGGCCTCGATATCGGCATCGCCGAGGTGATCGAGGATGTCGCAGATCCACCCAGCCAACGCGATGCTCTGCGCTTCCTTGAAGCCACGGCTGGTAATCGCCGGCGTGCCGATGCGCAAACCGGAGGTCACGAACGGTGATTGCGGATCGTTGGGCACGGCGTTCTTGTTCACGGTGATGCCGGCGCGACCGAGGGCGGCGTCGGCGTCTTTGCCGGTGAGGCCCTGGCGGATCAGGCTGACCAGGAACAGATGGTTGTCGGTACCACCGGACACCACGTCATAACCGCGCTCGATAAACACCTGCGCCATGGCCTGTGCATTGCGGATCACTTGCGCCTGATAGGTCTTGAATGCTGGTTCCAGCGCTTCCTTGAAGCACACGGCCTTGGCGGCGATCACGTGCATCAGCGGGCCGCCCTGACCACCGGGGAATACCGCGGCGTTGAGCTTTTTCTCCAATTCGGGATTGGCCTTGGCCAGAATCAGACCGCCACGCGGGCCGCGCAGGGTCTTGTGCGTGGTGGTGGTGACCACATCGGCGAAGGGCAGCGGGTTCGGGTACAGACCCGTGGCCACCAGACCGGCGACGTGGGCCATGTCGACGAAGAACCAGGCGCCGACCTTGTCGGCGATCTGGCGGAAACGCGGGAAGTCCAGAGTCTTCGAATAGGCCGAGAACCCGGCGATGATCATCTTCGGCTGGTGCTCGACCGCCAGGCGCTCGACTTCGTCGTAGTCGATCAGGCCGGTGCTGGTGTCGATGCCGTACTGCACGGCGTTGTACAGCTTGCCGGAAAAACTCACCTTGGCACCGTGGGTCAGGTGACCGCCGTGGGCCAGGCTCATGCCCAGCACGGTGTCGCCGGCTTGCAGCAGGGCCAGGTAAACCGCGGCGTTGGCCTGGCTGCCGGAGTGCGGCTGGACGTTGGCATAATCGGCGCCGAACAGTTGTTTGGCGCGGTCGATGGCCAGTTGCTCGACCACATCGACGTGCTCGCAGCCGCCGTAGTAACGCTTGCCCGGATACCCTTCGGCGTACTTGTTGGTCAGGCCGCTGCCCTGGGCTTGCATCACCCGTTGGCTGGTGTAGTTTTCCGAGGCGATCAGTTCGATATGGTGTTCCTGCCGCGCATCCTCGGCGTTCATCGCCGCCAGCAGTTCGTCGTCGTAGCCTTTGATCTGGTCGTGCTTGCTGAACATGGTGTGGTCCTTTTGCGGATTCGGGGGGGCTTCAAGCGTCGGCGTGTTCTGCGGTCAGGCGTTCATAGGCGTCTTGATCGAGTAAATCGCTCAACGCCAGGGCATCGACCGGTTTGAAGCGAAAGAACCAGCCTTCGCCCAATGGGTCTTCGTTGACCAGTTCAGGGGTGCTCTCCAGCGTCGCGTTAATCTCGACCACTTCACCGTCCAGCGGCATGCCGATACTGCTGGCGGCTTTCACTGATTCCAGCACCGACACTTCAGCACCTGCATCGAAGGCGCCCAGTTCAGGCACCTGAACGAACACCACATCCCCCAGCGCCTGCTGGGCAAACGCCGTGATGCCGACGGTGACCAGGCCATTGCTCTCAAGGCGCAACCATTCGTGATCGACGGTAAAACGCAATTGGCTCATATCAACTCCTTATTGTTTTAAGGCTCGTGGCGGGGCGACGAGCGGGGTTGGAGGAGTGATAGCAAGGGCGGTGCCAATGTTTTTTATTTGTTTTAAATCAATGGCTTGAAGTAATTCTATTCAGTGCGAGAGATTCCATTCGTATTGAAATCAATACAGGCAAGCAGGGCTGTGGGTGCAGATGCCGTAATTGCGTGTGGGAAAGGTTTTGTCTTGATTTCGCTACGCTGTATCGATTTGAAGACGGAGAATTCAGCAACAACACTGATCCCCTGTGGGAGCGAGCTTGCTCGCGATTGCGGTGCGACAGGCAAAATTGATATCGACTGACACGGCCTCATCGTCGGAACGCCGCCCGGAGCAAGCTCGCTCCCACAGGGGAATGTGTTGTCGGTGACAATGTATTCCGACAGATCACTCAGGGTTTGGCGGGAATCCCGTACTTGCGCAAGCGAATCGCAATGGCGCTATGGGACGTCTGCAACCGCGCCGCCAACAACCGGCTGGACGGATAGCTGCGATAAAGCTGTTCCAGCAGGTTCTTTTCGAAATCGCCAACCGCCTCTTCCAGGCTGCCGACTTCGCCGTCGTTTTGCCGCTCTACCGCCGTGCGCGCAATGTCGAGGTCATCGATGTCCACCAGCGGATTTTCGCAAATCGCCGCCGCGCGAAAGATCACGTTCTGCAATTGCCGCACGTTGCCCGGCCAGCGGTTGCCGAGCAGGGCGCTGAAGGTGCTCGGTGCCAAACGACACGGCGGTCGCTGGATCTGCGCGCAGGCCTGTTGCATGAAGTGATTGGCCATCAGCAGGATGTCGTGACCGCGCTCGCGCAGCGGCGGCACTTGCAGGTTGAGCACGTTGAGGCGGTAGAACAGGTCTTCGCGAAAACGCCCTTCGGCGACCATTTTTTCCAGGTCACGGTGGGTGGCGCTGAGCACCCGCACATTGACCCGGACTTCCTTGTCGCCACCGACCCGGCGGAAGCAGCCATCGCTCAAAAAGCGCAGCAATTTGGCTTGCAGGTACGGCGACATTTCCCCTACTTCATCGAGGAACACCGTGCCCTGATCGGCCAGTTCCAGCAGGCCGAGCTTGCCGCCCCGTTGCGCGCCGGTGAAGGCGCCGGGGGCGTAGCCGAACAACTCGCTCTCGGCCAGGCTCTCCGGCAGCGCCGCACAGTTGAGGGCCAGAAACGGCGCATCGTGCCGTGGGCTGATGGCATGGCAGGCGCGGGCCACCAACTCCTTGCCGGTGCCGGTTTCACCCTGGATCAGCAACGGCGCATCGAGGGCCGCCACCCGTTGCGCGCGGGCCTTGAGCGCACGGATCGGCGGCGATTCGCCAAGCAGCGCATCGAAGCCTTCGGCATGGTCATGGTGCAGCGCCGACAGGCGTTCACCAATGCGGTTCGGTTGATACAGGGTGAGCAGGGCGCCGGCGTCGGTGATCGGCATCGCGTCGAGGAGCAGCGTCTGGCCACCGAGGCTGACTTCGTGCATCGGCAGGCGGAAATGCTGAGCGATCAAGGTGCGCTGCAAATCGGCATCGTCGAACAGCGCGGTCAGCGATTCACCGGCCGGTTCGCGTCCGCACAGAGCGATCAGCGCCGGGTTGGCCAGCAACACGTGACCTCGGTCATCCACCGCCAGCACGGGGTCGGAACTGGCTGCCAGCAACGCGTCCAGTTGCAGGCGCCGACGCTGGCCGGGAAGGATGTCGACCATGGTCACTGCCTGCACGCCGCGCACATCAAAAAGGGCTTCGCGCAATTCTTCGAGCACCTCGGCGCCCAGGGTCGGCGCATCGATGTAGACGTTCGGCGGCACCATCTCCACGGCGTCCAGGTTGAAACTGCGACCACCGAGCAGGGCCAGCACTTCCTGGGTGATGCCGACGCGGTCGATGAAGGTGACGTGGATGCGCATGACGGGCCTGCAAGGTTGGCGAACCGAATCAGTATGCCCGGCAAAATTTGAATTTGGCGAGTGTCACATCACGGCTGTCCGGTTTTACGGGCGCTGGCGGCCAGGTCTTCAAGGAACGCCTGGAGGATCGGTGGCGGTGCCGTGCCGCGTCGGGTGATCACGTCGAACGGCGATTTCAAACGCAGACTCCCGGGGGCCAACTGGTGCATCTCACCGTTCTTGACCCACTGGGCGGCGAAGTGCTCAGGCAGAAAGCCCAGGTAGGCACCGGAAATGATCAGGATCGCCGTGGCTTCGATGTTGTCCACGGTGGCTGCCGCCTTGCTCACGCCCAGGTGTTCGAGGTCGTATTGCTGCATGTAGCCGCGCACGACGATCCGCCCGGCAGCGACTTCTTCGAGCAGTTCCTCACCTTCGGCGTGGCTGCCGTACAAGGGGTGACGCCGCCCGCAATACAAGCCCAGGGCTTCCTGGTACAGCGGCGATTGCAGCAACCCCGGCACATGGATCGGGAAGTGCCCGATGGCGAGATGAAGGCGACCGTCGAGCACCCGTTCCTCGAGTTCCGCCGGGGTGCCGACGTAAACGTTCAGGTGCACGTCATGCCCGCGGGAGACGAAACGCTGGGTGGTGCGCGGGATCGGCGAGTCGGGGTCGGTAATCGTGGTGTCGATGATCCCCAGGTTGAGCTTGCCGCTGATGTGCTGCTTGAGCACGTCGGCGTCCATGCAGAAGTTTTCCACCGCCGACAGCAGGCGCTGGGTGGCTTCATGAATCGCCACCCCTTGTTCGGTCAGGCGGAAGCCACTGCGCCCGCGCTGGCAGAGTTTGACCCCGAGGCGGGTTTCCAGGTGGGTCATCTGTTCGCTGATGGTCGACTGCCCGGCATTGAGCGCCGCCTGCGCGGCCGAGAAACCCCCGCAGCGCACAATCGTGGCAAACACCCTGAGCAGTTTCAGGTCGACATCGTGCAGCTGGATCATCTTGGACCTCCGGCCTGTGGATGCATCGGGAATGCCGATATGAGTATCTGATGTTTAGCATTTTTTCCACGAAAACCTGCGCCCATAGTCTTTCCAACGGCGGTCGCCTTGCAGTCCGTCAAGCCGATAACAAGAAGTGGAGAGGCTAGAAATGTCGAACAACGGTTATGAATCCGGTCGCCTGAACCTGCCATTCGTAGGTCATTGCACCTTTGGCAAATCCCCGGTGTGCACCGATTGGGATGCACTGGATGCCGACGTCGCGGTGCTCGGCGTGCCCAACGACATGGGTACCCAGTGGCGCTCCGGCGCACGCTTCGGACCACGCGGGATTCGCGAAGCATCGACGCTGTTTTCCTTCGGTCACGCCGGCGCCTACGACCACGAAGATGACGTGATGTACCTCACTGCTTCGGACGTGCGCATGGTCGACGTCGGTGATGCCGACATCGTCCACACCGACATGGCCACCAGCAACAAGAACACCGAATACGCCGTGCGCAAGATCCTCGATGCCGGCGTGATGCCGGTGGTGCTCGGCGGCGATCACTCGGTGCACGCGCCAGTGATCAAGGCCTTTGAAGGCCGCGGCCCGATCCACATCATCCACTTCGATGCGCACCTGGACTTCGTCGACGAACGCCACGGTGTGCGCTACGGCCACGGCAACCCGCTGCGCCGCGCCTCGGAAATGAACCACATTGTCGGCATGACCCAGATGGGCATCCGCAACGTGTCGTCGTCCAACCGCGACGACTACGAAGCGGCTCATGAAGCTGGTTCGAAAATCCTCTCGGTGCGTGACGTGCGTCGCCTTGGCGTCGAGGGTGTGCTGGCGCTGATCCCGCAGAACATCAACTACTACATCACCATCGACATCGACGGTTTCGACCCGTCCATCGCCCCCGGTACCGGCACCCCGAGCCACGGCGGCTTCCTCTACTACGAAGTGCTGGAAATCATCCAGGCCCTGGCCAAGCGCAGCAAAGGCAACATCGTCGGCATGGACCTGGTGGAAGTGGCACCGGTCTACGACCCGACCGGCATGACCTCGATCCTCGCCGCACAACTGCTGCTCAACAGCATCGGTTTCATCTTCCACGAGCGTGGCAAGGTGCGGGCAGCCGCCGAGAGCGAAGCCGCATCAGCCTGATCATCGAAACCAGTGACCCGGCGGCTCTGACTGCCGGGCAGAGAGAACAAAAATGGACACGATCGTCAAAAGTTACCTGCAGAAATTCGGCGTCAGCGAAGCCACCCAGACCTTCCTCAGCAAGGTCCAGAAAATGTTCATCGGCGGCGCCTGGGTCGAAGCCAGCGACGGCCAGACTTCCGATGTGATCGAACCTTCGACCGAAGGCCTGATCACCCGCATTCCCATGGGCACCACCGATGACCTGGACCGCGCCGTGCAAGCCGCACGCGCGCAGTTCGACGGCGGCGTCTGGCGTCAGGCCAAACCGGCCGAACGCGAGCGCATGATGCAGCGCCTGGCCGACCTGATCGAGCAGAACGCCGCGGAGCTGGCGGAAATCGAATCCATCGACATGGGTAAATCGGTTGCCTTCGCCAAGGACGTGGACATCCAGGGCACCGTCGATACCCTGCGTTACTTCGCCGGCTGGGCCACCAAGCTGCACGGCCGTACCGTCGAGCCTTCGCTGCCGGGCAATTACCTGGCCTATACCCGCAAGGAAGCGGTGGGCGTAGTCGGCGCCATCGTGCCGTGGAACTTCCCGCTGCAAACCATGGCCTGGAAGCTCGGCGCGGCACTGGCGACCGGATGCACCGTGGTGGTCAAGCCTGCGGAGCTGACCTCGTTGTCGGCCCTGCGTTTCGCTGAATTGGTACAGGAAGCGGGCATCCCTGATGGCGTGATCAACATCGTCACCGGGCGCGGCAGCGTGGTCGGTGCGGCCATGGCCACCCACCCGGGCATCGACAAACTGACCTTCACCGGTTCGACCCCGGTCGGCCAGACTGTCGGCCGTGCAGCGCTGGATGACATGAAGCGCCTGACCCTCGAACTCGGTGGTAAATCACCGGTCATCGTCTGCGCCGACGCCGACATCCCGGCCGCCGCCCAAGCAGTCGCCAACGGCGTGTTTTTCAACTCCGGGCAGGTATGCGACGCCGGTACACGGGCCTATATTCATAGCAGCGTCTACGACGAATTCCTGCGTGAGCTGATCGCCTACACGCGCACCCTGAAAATGGCCCCGGGCCTGGATCCTGATTGCTTCATCGGCCCGCTGGTTTCGGCCCTGCAAAAGCAGCGCGTAACCGAGTACATCGAAACCGGCAAGGCCGAAGGCGCCGAACTGGTCTACGGCGGCCAACCGGTCGATGGCCCTGGCTTCTTCGTCGAGCCGACCATCTTCGCCAACTGCCGCAACGACATGCGCATTGTCCAGGAAGAGATCTTCGGCCCGGTGCTGGTCACCGCACCGTTCGACGATGAAGAAGAGGCACTGGCCCTGGCCAATGACTCGCCCTACGGCCTGGCGGCGGCGCTCTATTCCAACGACCTGGGCAAGGTGCACAGCCTGATTCCACGCTTGAAAGCAGGCTCGGTCTACGTCAACGCCCACGGCACCCTCGATCCGTCGATGCCGTTCGGTGGCTACAAACAGTCCGGATTCGGCAAGGACCTGGGCGCCGAGCAGCTCGATTACCTGCTCGAAACCAAGGCAGTCTGGATCACGCTGCCTTGAGTCAAGGCTGACTCAATCCCTGTGGGAGCGAGCTTGCTCGCAATGACGGTTGCACATTCAACATCTGTGTTGCCTGACCCTCCGCTATCGCGAGCAAGCTCGCTCCCACAGGTTTTCGGTTCCAGCAACAACGCCAGGTAGGCACGGGCAACTGACTCAATCCCTGTGGGAGTCGTTCACCCGAAAGAACGCGGTTATCTCGTCATGATCTTCCAACAATAAGAGTCCATCATGAACACTAACGCCAAGTCCGCCACGAGCGTGTCCAGCCCCGACGAAAAATCCGTCGTCGAGGGGCATTCGATTGACTTCATCCCCGAGAACGAGCGCACTGACAAGCTGGCCAGTCAGGGCCCGTTCTGGTTCCTCGGCAATTTCACCTTCTTCACCATGACCATCGGCTTCGTTGGCCCAAGCGTCGGCCTGACCGCGCTGTGGACTACGCTCGCCGGTACGCTGGGCATCATGTTCGGCACACTGTTCATGGCGTTTCACGGCTCCCAGGGCCCGCACCTTGGCCTGCCGCAGATGATCCAGTCCCGCGCGCAGTTCGGCTATCGCGGGGTGATTTTGGTACTGCTCGCAACGCTGTTCGTGTTCGCCGGCTTCAACATCGTCAACCTGGTGCTGATGATGCAGGGGCTGCATACGCTATTCGGGTTCAACCCGGCGGTGATCGCGGTGGCGGTGACCATACCGGCGGCGGTGCTGGCGATTCTCGGCCATGACTGGATGCACCGCAGCTTCAAATGGGCGCTGTACCTGTCGTTGCCGCTGTATGGCCTGGTGACCGTGGCGGTGGTGATGGGCTGGGTGCCGGATGCAGTGCTGCCGGCGCTAGCGGAGGGCGAAGTGGCCCGGGAGCCGCTGGGTTTCAACTGGACCGGTTTCATCGCGCAGTTTGCGGCGGCCGCCAGCTACAACATCGCCTATGCGCCTTATGTGTCGGACTACTCGCGCTACCTGCCGAAAAACACCTCCAGCGGCAAGTTGATCGCCGTGGTGTTCCTCGGGGCTTCGCTGTCTGGCGCGTGGATGATTTCCGTGGGTGGCTGGCTGGCCGATCACCTGCACTCCACAGACGTGCTGGTGGCCCTGGGGCAAGTCGGCAACACCGTGTCGCCGCTGGTGGGCACGGCTGTGGTGATCGTCACCATCCTGGCGTTCCTGCCGGTGATCGCGATGAACATCTACAGCGCCAAACTGACCACGCTGACCTGCGTCGATTCGATCAAGCACATCGAACCCACCCGCAAGGCGCGCATCCTGGCCATCGGCTTCGTGATCCTGCTGCAGCTGGGCGTGGCCCTGAGCATCCAGAGTTCGGGCAAAGGCCTGTCGGTGCTGGGGATCTACCTGGTGGTGATGCTGTACTTCCTGGTGCCCTGGACCTCGGTCAACCTCACCGACTACTTCTTCGTGCGCAAGGGCCGCTACGCCATCCCGCACTTCTTCATGCCCCACGGCAACATCTACGGCAGCTGGGGCCTGCGCGGCATCGCCGCCTATGCCATCGGTTTTATCTCGATGATCCCGTTCTTCTACATCTTCGACGGCGTTGAACAGCGCGAGGTGTATGTCGGCCCGCTCGCCAAGGCGCTGGGCAGCATCGACATCGCCTGGCTGGTCGGGCTGATCGTATCCGGCCTGGCGTACTACTGGCTGAGCCGCTCGATCGATCTCAAGCGCGAAGAAGTAGTGATCCAGCAGATCGAGAAAACCTCCCCGCAATACACCACCGGCGACACGTTGACCCACAAACAGCCACCACAACCGGTATTCACTGAATCGACGGTCGGGAGATAGTCATGACCACGCAAAAATACGACTACATCATCATTGGCGCAGGCTCGGCAGGTTGTGTGTTGGCCAACCGCCTGAGCGAAGACCCGGCCACCTCGGTGCTGGTCCTGGAATTCGGCGGCAGTGACAAGAGCGTAGTGATCCAGATGCCGAGCGCATTCTCGATCCCGATGAACACCAAGAAATACAACTGGCGCTACGAAACCGAGCCGGAGACCCACCTCAACGGCCGACGCATCCACTGCCCACGGGGCAAGGTGCTGGGCGGTTCGTCGTCGATCAACGGCCTGGTGTACATCCGTGGCCACGCGCTGGACTTTGACGAGTGGGAATCCCTGGGTGCCGAAGGCTGGGGCTATCGCAACTGCCTGCCGTACTTCAAGCGTGCCGAGAGCTACGAGTCGGGCGGCGACAGCTATCGCGGGCAGACCGGGCCGCTGCACACCACCAACGGCAACCACATGAAAAACCCGCTGTACGGTGCCTGGGTCGAAGCCGGCGCAGAGGCGGGCTACATCAAGACCGAAGACTGCAACGGCTACATGCAGGAAGGTTTCGGTGCCATGCACATGACCGTGAAGAACGGCGTGCGCTGCTCCACGGCCAACGCCTATCTGCGCCCGGCCATGGGCCGTCCGAACCTGACGGTGATCACCCATGCGATGACGCGCCAGATCATCCTCGAAGGCAAGCGTGCGGTGGGGGTCATGTATGACCACGGTGGCCAGACTCACCAAGTGTATTGCAACCGCGAAGTGCTGATCTCGTCCGGGCCGATCGGCTCGCCGCACCTGCTGCAACGCTCCGGCATCGGCCCGGCGGACGTCCTGCGCAAGGCCGGGATCGGCGTACGTCATGACCTGCCGGGAGTAGGGGAGAACCTGCAGGATCACGCCGAGGTGTACATCCAGTTCGGCTGCAAGGAACCGGTGACCCTCAACAGCAAGATGGACCCGCTGAGCAAACTGATGATCGGTCTGCGCTGGCTGCTGTTCAAGGACGGCCTGGGCGCCACCAACCATTTCGAGGCCGGTGGTTTCATCCGCTCCGAGAAGGGCCTGCGCTGGCCGGACATCCAGTTCCACTTCCTGCCGGCGGCGATGCGCTACGACGGTAACAAGCCGATCAAGGGCCACGGCTTCATGGTGTTGACCGGGCCGAACAAGCCGAAAAGCCGTGGTTATGTGCGGGTGCGTTCGGCTGATCCGTACGAGCATCCGGAAATCCGTTTCAACTACCTGGAGCGCGAAGAGGACCGCGAAGGTTTCCGCCGCTGCATTCGCCTGACCCGCGAAATCATCGGCCAGAAAGCCATGGACCGCTTCCGCGACGGCGAAATCGCCCCGGGCGCGCAGGTGACCAGCGATGAAGACCTCGACGCCTTCGTCCGTGACAACCTGGAAAGCACCTACCATCCGTGCGGTTCGTGCCGCATGGGCGAGGACGACATGGCGGTGGTCGATTCCGAATTGCGCGTGCGCGGCATCGCCGGTCTGCGGGTGATCGATTCGTCGGTGTTCCCGACTGAGCCGAACGGCAACCTCAATGCGCCGACCATCATGCTTGCCGAACGGGCGTCCGATCTGGTGCGTGGCGTGCAGATGCTGCCGTCAGCGGATGTGCCGGTGGGGCTGGTCGAGGGCTGGGAGAGCAGCCAGCGTACTTCGTTGCCGGGGCGTAACGTGCGGGTCTGACCGCAACCCGCAATCCAATGTGGAAACCTAATGTGGGAGCGAGCTTGCTCGCGATAGCGGAGGGTCAGGCAACACAGATGTTGAATGTGCAACCGTCATTGCGAGCAAGCTC
>NZ_JBFUIC010000064.1:0-24157 GCF_056402075.1 Pseudomonas sp. P4_C3 | reverse complement strand
ATCCGGGGATGGGCGCGCAGCGCCGTTCGACGCAGTCGAACTCATTGCATGTAGGTCGAAGCGMAGCCGACCGGAGGGCAATGCCCCCGGATGAATACCGGAGCGAAGGAACSCCGAGCCTMAGCGAGGGGCCGTACGTAAGGGGCGAGACCTTTTGGTTACTTTTGGGGCGTTTGCCAAAAGTGACCCGCTGTAAGAGCGGAACCATAAGCGGCCGTTACCGCAGCAACGGATATGTACTCAATCAACAAAAGACAGGTCGGCTGTCAGGCCGCCATCGCGAGCAGGCTCGCTCCTACAGTTGGGCTGGGCACATCTGAAAGAAATGTGTCGGCTGGCAGGCCGCCTTCGCGAGCAAGCCCGCTCCCACAATTAGACCAAGTACATCTTACGGAAATGTGTTGGCTGTCAAACCCGCTCCTGCGGTTCAAGGCTGAAACGCCTGAGGCTCGGTGGACTGTGCTTTCGGCGGCCCGCCGGTATCTTCGAGGGAGGCTTTCTCGGCCACGAACTGCCAGTCCTTGTAGCTGGCCATGCCGTTGAAGTCCGACCACTCGCTGGGAAAGTTCACCTGCTTGAGCGGCTTCTCGGTGGACGGGCAGTACACACCGCTGATCCGTCCGTCGATACCGCGTATCAGCTCCCATTCGCCACCGGTCATCGGCTCCGGGTACAACTGCCGGATATGGTGCCTGGCCGACGGGAAACGCTCGTCCTGCAACAGGTCCGCGAGTTCTTTCGGGTACAGGGCGACACCAGGCGAACTGCGGTAATAGCTGCGCAGTGCCTGGGCATACTGCGTACCGACCCAGAGCAACTGGTTTTCGCGATCCCGGCGCGAAGCGGTGGCCCACAACTCGCCGGCACTGGCCAGGCCCATGCCTATCACGACAATCAGAAACAGCACACCCAGATAGGTGAAACCATCCTGGCCCGATGGCTTACCACTCGGAATACAGGCTGCCATCACGCGCCCTCCCGCTGGCTCCACTCTTGATATCGGCCACCCCGCCCGCCACGCCATCCGGTGGCGCGACCATGACCCAGGTGTCCTTGCGCTCGGAAATCGGGTCCAGCGGCTGGTTACGCAGGTACCGCAGTTCGACCAGCTGTTCGATGGAATCGGGATAACGCCCGGTGTCCCCGTAGTAGTGATCCAGCGCCTCGCGCATGGACGACAGACTCTGGTGCAGGGTGGTCTCTTTCGAGGCCTCCAGGCTGGTGAAGTAGCGTGGCAAGGCGATCGTCATCAGGGTCGCGATGATTGCCAAAACCACCATCAGTTCAATCAGGGTAAAACCCTTTTGCCGACGCATAGGCTCACCACTCTCGGTAGGCAATACCATTGAGACCCTTGCCCCGGACCTTGGAGTAAACGTCAAAGACGTCCTGGCCCTCCCGCGGGTCTTCAGCCGAACTGTCATAGGAACGCAGGCCCCAGCCGCCCCCGTCGTCACGCTTGACGGTTGCCAGCGGGTCACGGGGGATGCGCCGCAGGAAGTAGAACTTGGCACCCTTGGCGCTGCGCACGTCACGCACACCATCGACCAGCACTTTCAGGTTCGGCGGGTAGCCGTTGCTGTCGAGCGTCTTCTCGATGTAGCCGGCGTCGAAGGCGCGTTTGTAGGCGTCGATGCCATCGCGGATCTCGTACAGCGCAGTCCGCAGTTCCTGCTCTTTGCCCCGGCGCACCACCGTCTCGGTCAGCGGTGCGGCCATGCCGGCCAGCAGGCCGACCAGAGCGAGCGTCACCACGACTTCGACCAGGCTGAAACCGCGTTGCGAGGCGTTCATGATCAAGGCTTCCCAACGGTAACGGTGGTGGCGATCGGTGCGCTCATGGGGCCGGTCTGAACCGTCGTACTCATCGAACGGTCCGGTGCCTGGATGTGCATGCTGGTTTCGGTACCGGTCGGGAACTCCATGTCAGACGGGCTCTGGTACGGCAGGTTGCGCACGATCCGCGGGGTGATCGACAGCACCAGTTCGGATTTGCTGACGTCGTCCTTGTTGCTGCCGAACAGGCGACCCAGGCCGGGAATGTCGCCAAGGCCGGGAATCTTGTTGCCGGTGGCGCCGTGGTCGTTGCGCACGAGCCCTGCGAGGATCTGGGTTTCGCCGTCATGCAGACGCAGGGTGGTCTGGGCGTTGCGGGTATCGACCTGGACCGGAATGGTGCCCTGAGCGGTCGGCGTCAGCGGCGTGGCGTTACTGACTTCCAGCGCGATCTTGATCGCCACTTCGTTGTTCAGGTGCACGATGGGTTGCACTTCGAGCTTGAGACCGACGTCGAGGTAGGTCACGCTTTCGGTGATCACCGGGCCCTGGGTCGAAGGCACCGAGGTGGCACTGATGATCGGCACGCGCTGGCCGATGTGGATGCGCGCCTGTTCGCGGTTACTCACCCGAATTACCGGGCTGGCGAGGGTGTTGATGTCCTTGTCCTGGGCATTGATCTTGGCCTGCGGCGATGGCGAGATAGTGATGCGGCTGGAGTCGATGCCCTTGAGCTGATCGAGAATGGTCACCGCCGACCCGTCGCTGTTGACCACACCGAAGGTATTGGGCCATTGCAGGCCAAGGTCGAGAATGCGTTGGCGGGCGACTTCCATCACTTCCACTTCCAGCACCACTTCCGGGTTGGACTGGTCCTGGGATTGCAGGAGTTTTTCCGCCATGCGTACCGCATCACCGGTATCGCGCATGGTCAAGGTGTTGAGGCGCTCATCGACGAACACGTCGCGGGTCTTGAGCATGGTCTTGATCATGTTCAGCGCCGTGTTGGCATCGATGCTGGTCAGGTAGAAGGTGCGCATCACCAGCTCCTGGTAATCCTTGATCTTCTGCGGCGAGTCCGGGTAGATCAGCAAGGTGTTTTCGTTCACCACTTTCTGATGCAGCTGGTTCTGTTGCAGCAGCAGTTCCACGGCGTCTTCGATACGCACGTCACGCACGAAGATCGTGGCTTTCATGTCCGGGCGCAGGTCCTTGTCGAAGATGAAGTTCAGGCCGGCGACCTGGGACAGCACTTCGAAAATGGTTTTCAGGTTGGCATCGCGAAATTCCAGGGTCACCGGCCGGTCCAGGCGCGTACGCAGCTGCGGGTACTGCACTACGTTGCGGCTCTGCACCAGGCGGATGCTGTCTTGCAGTTCCAGGGCGCCGTCGTTCTTCGGGTCCAGTTCGAGAATCTGTTTGACCTGGCGGTCGGCACCGTAGATGTCACCGCGACGCAGGTCGCCACGGGCCAGTTCGAGTTTCTCGTCCATGCTGCGCAGGTAGTCCAGCTGGCGCAGGGAATCCTGGGCACGACGGTTGTTCGGTTCGATGTTCAAGACCCGGCTGTAAGTCATGCGGGCCCCGGCGAAATTGCGCTGGGCCCGGTCCATGTCGGCCTGGGTGAGCAGCGCCGTCACGGCGCGGGCCCGACCGTTGTTGAGGGCCATGTGCAGATCGGTATCGCGAGGGTTTTCACGCAATCCCTGTTCGATGCGAGCCAGACCGGCTTCGTATTGGCCGGATTCCATCAGGGCGGAAGCTTCATCCTTGGCAATCTGCGCCGAACTGCACGCGGCCAGCCCTGCACAGAGACACAGGCTCATCAGCAAACGGGATTTGTTCATTCCGTACTCCCCACAGACAAGGTCTGCGATAAATGCAGAGGCAGGTAGACCAGGCTCAGTTCCTCTTTGGAAATCCGCTCGATCCGCCAGGTTTCGTCGATGACATCCCCTTTGCGCACGACGTAGATTTTTTCGCCGCTCTGCAAAAACACCTGCAAATCGGAACGGTCATCCAGCCTGCCGACAAACTGGAAGGGCAATGGCGGTGCAGTGGGGACTTGCACCACCGGAGTCGCGACAACCGATTGTTCAGTGACGGTGCCGGGGGCCGGCGCCGCTTTCCAGCTGCGGGCGGCGAACAGGTCGCCTGCCGGGCTCAGGTCCTTGATCGGCGCTACCGCCGCGGCGCTCGATGCTGCCGCCGATGTGCCCGGGGCCTTGACCTTGGCTGGCGTGGTCACGGCGGCCACCACAGGGTCGCTGTCGTCAGCCTGTTTGAAGTATTCGGGGAACCAGGCGAGCGCTGCCGCTGCAGCGAAGAACGCCACCCACCCCACCATTCGCCTGGTATTCATCATGACCTCGACAGGTAAAGGGTCATGCGGATCCGCCCGGTCAGGTCGGTATCGGCGATCTTCTTGCGCTGAAACTCCACATCCTCCAGCACCACCGCCGGCAGTTGGCCGAGCAAGGCGTGCAGGAAACGCCGCAGTTGCGGATAGCTGCCGCGTACCGGCAGCAGAATCTGATAACGGGCCAGGTGCGTCTTGGGGTCCACGCCCAGGGAGTATTCACCCCGGGACAAGGTGATGTGTTCCTGGGCGGCCAGGGCGTAGATCTTGTCGATGGCCACGGTGGCCTGAGGCTGGGACGGCAACTTGCTGCGGAAATCGTCGAGCTGGCGCTGCGGCACCACCGGCGCAGCTACGGTGCCGTCTTCGACCTTGGCCAGATACTCGGTAGCCTCGCGAGTCTGCTGGCTGAGGCTTTGCAGCGACTCCCAGTCCGGCAGCAACCCGACCAGGCCATAGCTCAGCGCCAGCACCAGCATGGCCAACCCTGCCAGCCCTGGAACGCCCAGGCCTTGCAGGTATTCGTGGACGATCAATTTATGGATTTGCATCGCCGATCTCCCAGGTAGCCGACAGGTTGAATTGCACCGGGTGTTCCGGCACGTCGGCGACAATTTCGTGGCTCAGCAGCGACACGTCGGACAGCTCGTCGCTGGCTTCGAGGCGGCGGTGGAAATCGAGCATGGCGTCCAGGTCCAGCGCCTCGGCGCTGATCCGCACCTGGCCTTTGCGGGCGTCCGGGGTCAGGGTCAGCAGGGCAATGTTGTCCCGCGGCATGGCTTCGAGGGTGGCGAACAAACGTTCCCAGGGACGGCGCAACTGCTGGGAGACCTTGCGCATTTCGSCCAGGTTCTGCGCCTGCTCGCGGATTTGCGCCGGAGTCAGGCTGAGCTTGCTGCCGGTATCGCCGGTGAGCACCCGCTGTGTGGTTTGCAGGTGGCCTTGCTGTTGTTCGGCCTCGTTGCTCAGATGCTGTTGCACCAGAGCGCAAGTCAGGGTCAGCACCACGCCACCGGCCAGCAGGCTCCAGCCCAGGGGACCCGCACGGCGCCGCGGCTGAAAGTCGAGCATCAGGGGGCGCATGTCAGGCCACCGCCCGAGACATGACGTACAGGCAATCGCGTACGGCTGTCCGGTCTTCTTCGAGGTTGCGCAGATGCACACCGGGCACGTCGGGAGGCGAATCGATGCGCGCCGGTGCATGCAGGTAGACATTCAACGGTCGTTCGCTCGAGGAAGCCTGCAACTGGTTTTCACGGCCGATCAGCGCAGTCAGCGCGGCATCGCTGTCGCTGCTGCCCACCGAACGCACCGAGGTCCAGCGCCCTTCCCGGGCCAGCAGCAACACGCTGCGTACCGGTTCGGCGACCACGAACAGGAAGTCCCCGGCATCAAAGCTATGATCGAAATGGTTGAACGCCGCCATCAGGTACGGCTGCACCGAACGCAGGCGCAATCCGCGCGCGCTGACCAGGGTGCGCAGGCGTTCGAGCAAGTCCTGGGGCAGCGCGGTGGCGATGCGGTCGYAACCGGCGGGCTCAGGCGAGAGCACCAGGCTCCAGGGTTGCGTCGGGGCACCGTAGAGGTCTTCGAAACACAGTTGGGCGAAGCCGAGCAATTCGGCTGGGCTGCTGATCTGCTCGCTCCAGGGCACCAGGCAATAGCGGCTGAAGTGCCCGGAGATCACCACGGTCAGTTCCGCCCTGGCAACGGTGTGATCGGCCAGCAAATGGTCGAGAGTGTCGAGAGCCACCGTCCAGGCCTGGAAGCCTTCGTCGATGTAGCCGACGCTGCCCAGCCAACGGGTAGCACTGCCTTGCCGTTGCCCCAGGCCAACACCGCTGGCGCCGAGCACGGCAACGAATTGCTCACGAGACAAAAGTGACACGATTGATCTCCTCGAGAGTGGTCCGGCCTTGTTCCACCATCTCCAGCGCCGACTCGCGCAACAGGCGCAAGCCACGTTTGCAGGCATGCGCCTTGATTTTCGAAATGGGTTGGCGCTCGACGATCATTTGCCGCAGTTCGTCGTCCAGGTGCAGCAGCTCGGCAATCGCGCTACGCCCGCGATAACCGGTGCCCCGGCAATGCCCGCAGCCCTTGCCGTGGACGAACTGGTAGTGAGCGACCTTTTGCGGATCAAGCCCCGAGACCTCCAGCTCTTCTTCTGTCGGGCTGTAAGGGCTGCTGCAACTGGTGCAGACCAGGCGGATCAACCGCTGGGCCAGCACGGCGTTGAGTGCCGAGACGAGGCTGTAGGGGTCGATTTCCATCTGGGTGAAACGGCCGATCACGTCGAACACGTTGTTGGCGTGAATGGTGGTGAACACCAGGTGACCGGTGAGCGCCGATTGCACAGCGATCTGTGCGGTGTCCGGGTCGCGGATTTCACCGACCATGATCTTGTCCGGGTCATGGCGCAGGATCGAGCGCAGGCCCCGGGCGAACGTCAGGCCTTTCTTCTCGTTGACGGGGATTTGCAGCACGCCCGGCAGTTGATACTCCACTGGGTCTTCGATGGTGATGATCTTGTCCACGCCGTGGTTGATCTCGGTGATCATCGCGTACAGGGTGGTGGTCTTGCCGCTACCGGTAGGCCCGGTCACCAGCACCATGCCATAGGGTTCGGCGGCCAGCCGGCGCAGCTGGCGCAGGGTTTCTTCTTCAAAGCCCAGGGCCTGCAATTGCACGCCACAGACCYTGTCGGCAAGGTCCTGTTTGTCGAGCACCCGCAGCACTGCGTCTTCGCCGAAAATGCTCGGCATGATCGACACCCGGAAGTCGATCTGCCGGCCACTGATGCCGATCTTGAAGCGACCATCCTGAGGCACGCGTTTTTCGCCGATGTCCAGTTCGGCCATGACCTTGACCCGGGAAATCACCTGCTCGGCGAACTCGCTGCCCTGGATCTTGCTGATGTTGTTGAGCACGCCGTCGATCCGGTACTTGATTACCAGACCGCTGCCGGTGGTACCGAGGTGGATGTCGCTGGCGTGCATTTTCAGCGCGTCGTACAGGGTCGAGTTGACCAGTTTGACCACCACGCTGGAATCTTCGCTGATGCTGGTCAGGGACAGGCTTTGCAGGTTATCGATCTCGGCGCCGGCGTCGCTCTGGGCGTTGAGCGACTCCACCGCATGGAAGCTTTCTTCGTGGCGCGCCAGGTAGGCCTTCAGGTCATCGGCATGCACCAGGTACAGCGGCGCGCCGTGCAGGCATTCATCGATCCAGGCCAGGCGCGCACTGTCGAAGGGGTCGGCGAACACACCGATGACCGACTCGTCGTGACGCAGCAGGATGAATTCACGCTTGAGGCACTGGGCCAGGGTCACCCGGTCGAACACCGGGGTGGAACTGAACAGGCTGTCGGTGTCGAGCACCGGATAATGCAAAGTGACGCCCAGGCACCGGATGAAGGGCATGGGAGCCAGTTCACTCAACGCTGCGAGGGCGTCCAGCATCCGCTCGCCGGAACTGGTGGCCAGGGCTCGGGCCTGGGCCAATTGTTCACTGGTGAAGCGAGTCGGTACACATTCCGGTTGCGCCGGTTCTACGGCAAGGGATAGACGGTCCATGGCTTGCTCTCCAACGCCCCGGGCTTTGAGCCCTGTCGGCGCGGCGAGCCATTTCGGCGGGGGCCGGAACGTCCTGTCGCGCCACTACTCCCCGGTGAGCAATTGTTCGTCGTCTGGTGCCATGGAGGCCGATGTACTTTTTCGGCGATCTGCAAGCACCCAACTACCGTCGTACAACTGCAGCGGGAAACTCTCGGTCCTGCTCTGGCGTCGTTCGACGAATCCTTCGGAAGTGCTCACACCCGGTTTGGGCTCGCGCCGCCTGCCTAGAAGATCAAACACTGCACGGGCCAATTCCGCCAATGGAAAGGGTTTGAACAGGATATGGCTGACTCCCATTTGCCGGGCCCGCTCGCAGACTTCTGCGGTGGGGTGCCCTGTGATCAGCACAAAATGACACATCCTGTTCTGGCGGACGGCATCGAGCACCTGAAAGCCTTCCATATCGGGCAAGCGGTAATCGAACACCATCACATCCGGTGCGAAATCGTCAGCTACAGCGATTCCTCGTGCACCGTCGTGGGCAATCCGGACTTCCAGTGCTTGCGCCTGCAGGTAACCCTGGAGATTTTCCGCCAGCAACTGTTCGTCATCAACAACCAGTACTTTGTTTAACAAGGTGGACTCCTTGAAACCTCAGGTCCGGGTTTTGAACCTGGCTGAGTGCACGCCTTGACAGGGCTTATGCACACTTCACGCCAGGCTGGGTACCGGTATTTTCAGGTCTTCATGTCCTTGAATTTAAAAACAATGCCTACTCGTACAGCCATTCCATCCCCCAAAAACGGGGAAAGCGACCGGATTGGCATTGACGTTTTTTCCCCCACTATTGGGGACCCTCCCCTATTCATCGTCAATCCGCTCGATTCGATTGCGCGGGCTCAATTGCGCCGACGCCCTCATTACGGTTAAGCGTAGCCGCGCGGCTACGACAGTGGAAGCGTCTGCACCGGGCACCCATAGCGGCAGCAGGACCAGCAAAGTGTTGGGTTTCATGATCGGCCTCCGGTCAGGGCGTGGCAGCAGCGGGTTTATAGGGGGCGACCAGATAGAAACGCTGGTTCGGCAGATCCACCGTTACGATATGGGCACCGCTCAAGCCCAGGCGCCGGCCAGGACCAAAGCTCATCAGTGGTGTCAGCCCGGTATCGAAGTCATGCAGGCCTTCCAGCGCACTGATCAGCTTCTCGCGACTGGCATCCCGCCCGGCCTGCTTCATGCCTTCGCTGAGCAGCATCATCGAACTGAACGCGCCCACTTGCAGCACCGCGTGTTGGTCACCGAGGCCCTGGTGTTCGCGCAACTGGGTCAAGGCCTGGCGCCCGGCCAGGGTCCAGTCGCTGGGCACGAACGGATAGGCCAGGAACACCCGCCGGGAAAATCCGCTGGGCACCTGCATCAGATTGCCCGCCACCTGGTTCGAGGTGGCGAACAGGTAAGGCACCTGCCCCGCCGTTTGCAAGCGCTCGGCCAGTCGACTGAAGCCGCTGCTGCTGCCCAGGTAAAACACCGAGCGCGAGCCCAAGGGCAAATCATCCCTGCTCGGGTCGTAGGCTTGCAGACGCACCTTTTGCCAGGCGTGGCCCTGCAAGTACTGGTTGAGTTCCTGCGCCGCCAGCTGTTGGCCGGATTCGTCCGGATAGGCGATCAGCGTCGGCCCCTGCAGCACCCGCAGGCTGGCACCGGCGTAATCGGCCAGGGCGATCAATTGCTCGCGAAGCCCCGGCAGCGGTTCGAATATCTGCCGGCTGGTGTGGTGGGGCGTGCCCTGCAAGGACAGCGGCCCGATCAGGGGAATGCCGGCCTCTTCCAGACGCACGGCGAGGTCCATGTCCAATGCCGGCGCCAGCGGTGCAATCAGGGCAAACACCTGCTCTTCTTCGATCAACCGGTCCAGCGCCTTTTCGGCACTGGCGCGGTCGGCGCCGGGGTCGAGGATGGTCAGGCGCAACTGCCGGCCATGAATTCCGCCCGCCTCGTTGATACGCGCCACGCAGCCGTTGAGCACCGATGCCACCGTGGCGCCCTCTTCGCTCAATGGTCCGGTGGCCGGCAACAACGTGCCCAGGTACAGACTGTCGGGGGTCAGGCCCGAATCGCGGTCTTCGGCCAGGCGCTTGGCCGGCAGCACCATGTTCGATGCACCGACCCGGGCCATGACCGGTTCGCCGCTGGCAGACAGACCTTCGCCGTACAAGCGCTTGCCGGCACTTTCGCTGAGGCTCAGCGGCAGCGCCTGGACGCTGAGCGTGATGCCGCTCAGAAGTAGCAGGCCAAGGACGAGGGCAGTATTCATGGCCGTGGCTCAGCTATCGGCCACAGGCATTGTCAGCACCTGCAAGCGCTGGGCAATGGCGGCTGCCGGAGCATCGGGACGGATTTTGCTCCAGAGCTTGTTCGCCACGTCACCGACGATCGACTGGGTGGAGTGTTGCTCGAGGGTCGGCATGATCTGGCCGATGCGACCCAAGACAAGGTCCATTTGCGCCTTGTCGCCGGTAAGAAAAAACCAGTGGGGGTCATCGACGCCCTGTTTCAAGGTGTAAGCCTCGAGTACCGCCGGGGTGTCCCGCAGCGGATCACTGGTAAGGGAGATAAAGGTGATGCCGTCGGCCACCGTCGGCGCGGCCTGTTCATGCCCTTCGTGGGCAAATTCCATTGAACTGAAAATGCCGTGACAGACGCCCGGAGCGAACCAGTCGATGACTCTCATGGCTGATGCTCCATGGCGATGGCGGTGTGCTTGGCGTGGGCGTTGCGTTCACCCCTGAGCTTCTCGACGGCCCGGGCCAGCTCCGTCGGGTCGGTGAAACCGTAGTAGCGGGTCCAGAAACGGTTGTTGCCGTCCCCCACCAGAATCAGCGGCGAGTGGTTCTCGACGTCACCGCTGTAAGCGCCCAAGCCCATGAGGGTGGCAGTGACCGACTGCGGCGAGCCGGTCAGCCAGCTCCAGCCCGGCCCCTGCTGGAAGGTGCGGGCGTAGTCGTTCAGGCGTTGGGGATCATCACGCTGCGGGTCGATGCTGATCGACACCAGCTGTACCTCGGTGCCGACCCGCGCGCCCAACTGTTTCTGCACCTTGCCCATGATCGAGGACACCACCGGGCAGACCGTAGTGCAGCTGGTGTAGATGAAGC
The DNA here is from genome assembly GCF_056402075.1 of Pseudomonas sp. P4_C3. Classification (NCBI taxonomy): domain Bacteria; kingdom Pseudomonadati; phylum Pseudomonadota; class Gammaproteobacteria; order Pseudomonadales; family Pseudomonadaceae; genus Pseudomonas; species Pseudomonas sp. P4_C3. Next base: position 13,310 of record NZ_JBFUIC010000064.1, on the reverse strand, counting down.
CCATGACCACGATCTTGTTGCTCACCAGGTCTTTTTCCAGGCTGACGACCTTGCCGTTCTGGTCCAGCAGGGTCACGTCGGCAAACTTGATCCGGGCGGTCTCCGGGCTGGCCTCTCTGGCCGCCATGTCGTGCCCGGTGGGCTCGTCCACCGAGTGAGCCAGCGCCTGGCCGATACCGAAGGCCAACAGACCGAACGTCAGCAGGCCGCGATGCGCGAATCGGTTCATGTCAGCTTCCTCTCAGTGGGTATCGCCGGGAATGGCCCGAACACCCGGCGCGACGCCAGACAAGGGTTGACCGGAGGTTTTGTCCGTCACTCGAAATTGCACGTCGGCAATGCCGCCCTCACGCAGTACGCCGTCCTTGGCCAGGGGCTTTACATCGAGGGCCACCGCAATCCCTTCACGTTCCAGCGTCCGGTCGCTCCAGGTATCGGGCAAGGTGATTTCGTCGAGCGCAGTCGGGGGCGCGGTCCGCCATACCCCGAACCCGATCAAGGCCATCCCGAGAATCACCGCGCTGCCAGCGATTGTGGTGGTCCTGTCCATATCAAAACTCCCCTTCAGAATCTCCGTGCCCCGTGCAGCTTCGCTCCCACGGGGGGGGCTAGCTGGCAATCGCGATGCCGAGCATCGATGTCACCAACAACAGCCAAATAATCAGGGACGGAGCGTGAGATAYGCCGATCATGAACTCGGGCCTCATTGCGGGTTATCAGTGAACACCTCTCGACAAGTTGTCCACAGCAATCCGCATGCCATAAAAAATCACCTTATTAATCAGCTGGATATATTCACGAATGGATAAACGGGGGGATATTCCCCACCCGACCCCCATTTTCTCGCCGGGGCCGCCATTCCCCACTATTGGGGAAACCACCCCCTGGGTCTCGATCACAGCGGCGCATCCGCGGACAACCCCTGTAAACGCCGATACTGGTTCAGCACGTTGGGCACATAACGCTGGGTTTCGGCGAACGGCGGGACCACGTTGCCCCGGCTGAGCACCGCTTGCGGGCCGGCGTTGTAGGCGGCCACGGCGAGGCGGATATCGTTGTCGAACATCGTCATCAGGCGCTTGAGATAGCGGGCGCCACCCTGGATGTTGGCCTTGGGGTCGTAGGCGTTGGTCACACCCATTTCGCGGGCGATGGCGGGCATCAACTGCATCAGTCCGCGAGCGCCCTTGGGTGAGGTAGCGCGGGCGTTGTAGCTGGATTCGGTCTTGATCACTGCGTGCAGCAGCGCCGCCGGTAGTTCATTGGCCGTGGCCGCCGCCGACACCAGCTCGGCGTAGGGTTGCGCGGCGATCATCTGCGGTTGCTGGTCGAGGCTGACGACCGTCGCTTCGGGCTCATGGATCACCCGTTCATAGTGGCGTCCAGGGCGGTGGACATTGGACAGGACATAGTTGCCCTTGGCGTCCAGGGAAACGAACACATCGGCCTGTGCGGCGCCAGCGAGCGCGAGTAATCCGAGCAATCCTGCGGTGATGGCTTTCATTGGCATGCCTCCCCTGCCCGGCCCCGAAAAATGGGGGTATTGCCCCAGTGGCCGGTAGTAAAACAGCCATACGCAAACACTGTGCCGTAAGTGAAAAGGCCCGTAGCACAGGGGGTGCAGAAGGATGTCCAGTCATGAGCATGGCAATTGCATGCGCCTGTATAGCGACTCTGCTGTCAACTGAGGGAGGTCATCATGAATCAGCGACCGTGTTTTGCCCGGCGCCCCCAAAGCGGGTTCACCCTGCTCGAACTGTTGGTGGTGCTGGTGGTACTGGGGCTGTTGGCCGGCATCGTGGCGCCGAAGTACTTCGCCCAACTGGGCCGTTCCGAAGTGAAAGTGGCCAAGGCGCAAATAGAAGGCTTGAGCAAAGCCCTGGACCTTTACCGCCTGGAGGTCGGCCACTACCCGTCGACCGAACAGGGCTTGCAGGCGCTGGTCACTGCCCCCGCCGATGAACCGCGCTGGACCGGCCCGTACCTGCAGAAAAAACTCCCGCAAGACCCCTGGGGCCACAACTACAACTATCGCTATCCCGGTGAAAACAGCGAGTACGACCTGTTGTCCCTGGGCAAGGACGGGCAACCCGGCGGCGAAGGCGAGAACGCCGAAGTCACCAACTGGAACTGACGGGAAAAGCGACCATGCGCTTTCATCTCAAAGCCGTCGGCAAGGCCGGTGTCGTCTCAATGACCGTCGAGGCGCCGGGACACAGCGAAGCCAGGCGCATCGCCGAAGACCAGGGCCTGCGAGTCGTCAGCCTGCACGCCGAGCGACATTGGCGAGCCTTGCGCCTGCACAAGCGCGAGACCTTCCACCTGGTATTGTTCAGCCAGGAACTGACCACATTGCTCAACGCCGGCCTGCCGTTGATCGATGCGCTGGAAAGCCTGGCGGAAAAAGAAAACGCGCCACAAGCCCGCAAGACCCTGAGCGAGCTGGTGCGCTTGCTGTACGAGGGCAAATCGTTTTCCCAGGCCTTGGGGCAGCTATCGGCGGTTTTCCCGCCTTTGTATGTGGCGCTGGTGCAGTCCAGTGAGAAGACCGGCGCCGTGGGCGATGCCCTGGGCCGGTATGTCAGCTATCGCCAGCGCATGGACGAGGTTCGCCAGAAGATCGTCAGCGCATCGATCTACCCCATGTTGTTGCTGGTGGTGGGAGGTGGCGTGGTGTTGTTTTTGATGGGCTACGTCGTACCGCGCTTCAGCCTGGTATTCGAAGGGCTGGGGTCGAACCTGCCGTGGATGTCGCAGGTCCTGATGAGCAGCGGCATGTTCCTGCACACCCACCAGGGCGAATTCTTCGGTGGCTTGCTGGCCATCATCGTCGCCCTCACCCTGCTCCAGCGCCAACCGGCCTTTCGTCGGGGGCTGGACCGCCTGATCGAAAAACTCCCCGCGGTGCACCAGCGCATCTTCATGTATGAGCTGGCGCGTTTCTACCGTTCGCTAGGCATACTGCTGCAAGGCGGCATTCCCCTGGTCACCGCCATGGGCATGGTCCGTGGCTTACTCAGCGTCGCCTCCCGCGCGCGCCTGGACCAGGCCTGCGACCGGGTACGCGAGGGGCAATCGCTTTCTACCGCGCTGGAACTCAATCACCTGGTGACTCCGGTATCCCTGCGCCTGCTGCGCGCCGGCGAACAGTCGGGCAACCTCGGGCAGATGATGGAGCGCAGCGCCGACTTCTACGACGAAGAAATCAGCCGCTGGATCGAATGGTTCGTACGGCTGTTCGAACCTCTGCTCATGACCTTCATCGGTCTGTTGATCGGGGTGATCGTGATCCTGATGTACATCCCGATTTTCGAATTGGCCTCGAGCATTCACTGACCTTATGGAACAGGGCCGCGCTGCCCGTTGCATCTTTTCAACCTTCCATTGAATAAATCAGTCCGTCGAGGTGTTTAACAAGTTCCCATGGGAAAAATGCAGCACGTTGCAATGTTCATCAACGTTCCAATCTGAACAAGAAGACGGAGAACGACATGCTCATCAATAAGCTTTTACTGGCAGTAGCTATTGGCGCGGTTCTGTCGGCGTCTACCGTATTGATTCCGGACAGCCTGTCCGGAGTATCCACTGCTCAGGCCAAGGATGGGGGTAGTGGTGGTGGCGGCGGTGGCGGTGGCGGTGGCGGTGGCGGTAGTGGCGGCGGTGGCAGTCACGGTGGAAGCGGCAGTGGTGGCAACAGCGGCAGCGGCCATAGCGGCGACCATGGCAGCAACAGCGGTCATGGCAGTGCCAACAGCGGTTCGAGCCACTCCGGAACGGCCTCGTCCTCAGGACGCAGCGGCACCCATGATGAACCTGGGGATGACCGTGGCGTCCATGCCAATGGCGAGCCCGGCGATGACCGTGGCGTCCATGCCAATGGTGAGCCCGGCGATGACCGTGGCGTCCATGCCAATGGCGAACCCGGCGATGACCGTGGCGTCCATGCCAATGGCGAACCCGGCGATGACCGTGGCGTCCATGCCAATGGCGAACCTGGAGATGATCGTGGTGCCCATGCCGAGCCCGGCGATGACAAAAGGACCTGATTCCCCCTGAAATCCATACAACACAAAACCCTGTGGGAGTGAGCTTGCTCCGGGCGGCGTTCCGACGATAGCGGAGTGTCAGGCAACAGAAATGTTGAATGATCGAATGTCATCGCGAACAAGTTCCCCACAGTGGCCAATGTGGCTCAGACAACCAGCCGCTCTACAACCCACCCTCAAGCCGATCCAGCCGTTCGCGCAAGAACTCGACCAGCGCCTGCACCGGCCGCGAACTCTGCCGGTGTTGCGGATAGACCGCAGACAACGTCAGCGGCTGCGGCCTGAAATCCTCCAGCACTTCCACCAGCCTTCCATCCTTCAGCGCCGAACCGACAATGAACGTCGGCAAATAGGTGATCCCCAGCCCGGCGATCGCTGCGTCCTTGAGCAGTTCACCGTTGTTGACCCGCATCCGCCCGCTGACATTGACGCTCAATGGCTTGCCCTGCCCCGCAAAACGCCATTGCACCTGACGACCATGGCCGTACGGCAGGCAGTCGTGTCCGTGCAAATCTTCAGGCTTGAGCGGCGTGCCGCGTTCGACCAGGTACGCGGGGCTTGCGCAGTACACCCGTTCAATGGAGGCAATGCGTCGGGCGATCAGCGTCGAGTCTTCCAGTGTGCCAATGCGCAATGCCAGGTCGTAACCTTCACCGAGCAAATCCACAGGGCGATCACTCAAATCCATCTCCACCGTCACGTCGCGATAGCGCTGCAAAAACACCGGCAACAGGCACCCCAGATGCGCCAGTGCGAACGACAGCGGCGCACTCGCACGAATGGTCCCCCGTGGCTCGGTGGTCTGGCCGGCGATGCCCTGCTCCACTTGTTCGACTTCGCTGAGCAGGCGCAAGGCTGACTCGTAATAGCTTTGCCCCAGCGGCGTGACGTCCAGCCGCCGGGTCGAGCGATTGAGCAAGCGCACGCCCAGGCGCTCTTCGAGTTGCATCAAGCGGCGGCTGACAAACTGCTTGGACAGGCCCAATTGATCGGCGGCAGCCGTGAAACTGCCGGAGTCCATCACCTGGCAAAAAATACGCATATCTTCGAAGGGGTTCATTGTCACTTCCCGGTTGACAGTCAAACACTTTATAGCCGCTTTTTCCCTTCCAGGCACCCTATTAATCTGTGTTCACGGTGTTGAATTCACCCTTGCAGCTCCTACCTAACCGCGTACACCCACGATCAAAAAGGAATTGACCATGAACCTCGTCCAGAAAACCCTGACTGCCTCCCTGCTCGCCCTTGCCGTCGGCAACGCGTTTGCTGCGGGCAGCCCGGGTGTCGAACACAACACCCAGGCCTTCCTCACAGCCCTCGCCGCCGGTGGTGGCAAACCGCTTGAACAACTGAGCCCGAAAGACGCCCGTGCGGTGCTGACCGGTGCCCAGGCGTCGGTGAAGGTTGACCTGTCCGGTGTCGAAATCAGCGACAAAGCGATCAAGGTCGACGGGCAGACACTCCACCTCAAAGTGGTGCGCCCGGCCAAGGTCAAAGGTGAATTGCCGGTGTTCATGTTCTTCCACGGTGGCGGTTGGGTACTGGGGGATTTCCCGACTCACCAGCGCCTGATTCGTGACCTGGTGGTGGGTTCCGGCGCGGTCGCGGTGTACGTCGACTACACACCGTCGCCGCAAGCGCATTACCCGACCGCGATCAACCAGGCCTACGCCGCGACGCGCTGGGTGGCCGAGCATGGCAAACAGATCGGCGTCGATGGTCAGCGCCTGGCAGTGGCCGGCAACAGCGTCGGCGGCAACATGGCGGCGGTCGTGGCCTTGATGGCCAAGGAGCAAAAAGCCCCGGCCCTGCGTTTTCAACTGCTGATGTGGCCGGTGACCAACGCACAGTTCGATACCGCGTCGTACCAGCAATTTGCCGAAGGCCATTTCCTCACCCAAAACATGATGAAGTGGTTCTGGGACAACTACACCACCGACGCCGGCGAACGTGCGCAGATTCATGCCTCACCGCTCAACGCCAGCACCGAACAGCTCAAAGGCCTGCCGGCCGCACTGGTGCAGACCGCCGAATTCGACGTACTGCGTGACGAAGGCGAAGGTTATGCCCGCCACCTCGATGCGGCCGGTGTGCCGGTAACCTCGGTCCGCTACAACGGCATGATCCACGACTTCGGCCTGCTCAATCCGCTGAGCCAGATTCCCGAAGTGAAAGCAGCGGTGCGCCAGGCTGCGCTGGAGCTCAAGACTCATTTGCAGTGAGTCCCTACCCTTCACTGCACACTGGTTGTGTGGTGAAGGGCTTTTCTGTGGGAGCGAGCTTGCTCGCTCCCACAGAAAAGCTCCCTCGCCACGAAAGCGGCCTGCATCTCGGCTACCTCATTTCTGCCGGAGCTCCCACATGTCCTTCCTTCTCAGTCATCTCCTGTCCCTGAGCACCCTGCTGCTGGCCATCGACGCCCTGCTCTGGCACCTCGCGCCATTCAAGCATCGCGTCAGCCGGGTCGGTGTGCGCCTGGCGCTGTTTCTGCTGTTCAGCGCAGTGATCATCAACGCCGGCGTCAGCCCGTTGCAGGCGCCATTGTTTGCCGATGATCGCGTGGCGCAGCTCGGGGCTACGGCGCTGGGAATTCTGTGGTGGCTGTACACCGCGCGGGTGCTCACGGAAGTCATCGGTCTGGTGTTGATGCGACGCATCGGCCACAGCGGCCGACTGTTGCAGGATGTCATCGGCGCACTGGTGTTCCTGGTTGCCGTCGTCGCCGCCGCCGGCTACGTGCTGGAGCTGCCAGTGAAAGGTTTGCTGGCGACCTCTGGCGTCGTCGCCATCGTGGTGGGTCTGGCATTGCAGAGCACCTTGAGCGATGTGTTCTCCGGTATCGTGCTCAACACCACCAAGCCGTATCAGGTCGATGACTGGGTTTCCATCGACGGTGTCGAAGGCAAGGTGCTGGACATCGACTGGCGCGCCACCCACCTGCTGACCAGTGCCGGCAGCACCGCTGTGGTGCCGAACTCGGTGGCGGCCAAGGCGAAGATCGTCAACCTCAGCCGCCCGACCAACCTGCACGGCGTGTCGATCAGCATTCAGGTGCCCAACCACATCCGTCCGCGTCGGGTACTCGATGCCCTGGACCGCACCCTTCAGGGCAGCAGCAGTCTGCTGCTCAACCCACCGCCGAAAGCCGTGCTCAAGGAGGCCGGCGAAACCATGTCCGAATACGTGGCCAGCGGCTTCATCGCCGAACTGGGCAAAAAGGGCGAAGTGCGCAATCAACTGTTCGACCTGGCCCATCGGCACCTCGAAGCAGCAGGCATTTCCCGGCAGCCCGATGGCGTGATCGAGCCGTCGACCCGCGCACGGGCCTTGCTCGATGAAGTGAAAATCTTCCGTTCCCTGAGCGCCGAGGAACGTGATCGTCTGGCCCAAAACATGGTGGCACAGCAATATGCGGCTGGTGAGGTGGTGCTGGATCTGGAGGAAGTGCCGGACAGTTTGTTCGTCATCGCCACCGGCGTGGTCAGCGCCACTGTCCCCGATGGCAGCACGCGGATCGAAGCCGGACGCATGGGGCCGAGTGAAGTCATGGGCGAACAAAGCATTCTTGCCGACACGCCGTCCCAGGCACGGTTCACCGCTCTGACCTCAAGCATCATCTACCGCCTCGACAAATCCCTGACTCGCAGTTGCATGGAGCAATGCCGCGAAGTCGACCGGGCGTTGAACAAGCTGCAAGCGGTGCGGCAGCAGAACAGCCGGATGGCATTGATGGCCAAACCGGTGGCGGTCAAGAAAGGTGGTTTTTTGAGCTGGTTGCAAAATCGTTGATCAAGGAGCGAGCTTGGTCCGGGCGGCGTTCCGACGAAGGCGACCTACCGGCCGACCCGATACATCACAGAGGCGAAACTGCTTGGGCGTAATCCCGAACTGCTTACGAAACGCCCGAATGAAATTACTCGGCTGCCGATACCCCAACCGCTCGGCAATCCGCTCAATCGGCTGATCACCTGCCGTCAACCAGTGCCGCGCCAACTCCAGACTGTCACTGCGGGTATGTTGCGCAGCAGCAGCCTGCCAGTGCCGCAACATGCTCTGATGCAAAAACCCATTGGCCCCCAGCAACGGCTCATCGAGACTGGCCGCTGGCAGGCTCAAACACGGATGTGACCCCTCCAGTACCTCGATACCGGCGCTACGCAACCACTGCCCGGCAGCCTGTTGCGGCGTCAGGCGAACGGCCACAAACACCTGCGCCGGCGCTCGTCCCAGGCGTCGGGCGATGTTGCGCACCAACGTCAGGGTCGCCGCATCGAGGCCGAAAAAATGCGGCTGTTGACCGGCACCGCGCAAGTGCAGGCGGGCCTGCCCGTCACCCTCCTCCAGTTCCGCCACTACGTAGTTGGTCACCCGTGGCAGGAAATCGGTGAAGCATGCCAGGCTCGCACGCAGGGTCGCTGCGGAGTCCAGCAGAATGTTCAGACCTCGCAGTGCGGTGGTCGCCATGCCGTTGACCAGTTCGCAGCCAAACGATGCGCCCGCGCCCGCACGCTCGCATTCACTCCACAGGCGTTCGACCAGGTGCGCAGGCACATGCAGGTCCTGACCTTCGAGCAACGACAGGCAGATGCCGGCCCGTTGCAGCAGTTGGTCCTGGCACAGGCCGGACTGCCGGGCATGGCTGAGAATGGTGCGGGTGAAGGCGCTGGAAATGAACGGTTGGCTGGTCATGGCAGGTTACGGCGAGAGGACAGGCGTGTACTTATGCCAGCCTCTGTGCTATCGATCCAATGCATTAAAAGTATCCACTGAATGCAGGAGACGCATGATGGACCTACGACAGCTCCGCCACCTTGTCGCCCTGGCCGATTACCGCAACTTCGGGCGTGCCGCCGAGGCGATCAATCTCAGCCAACCGGCCTTCAGTCGCAGCATCCAGACCCTGGAGCGCGACCTCGACTGCGCGCTGGTGGAACGCAGCAGCCGCGAATTCCGCCTGACCGGTCAAGGCGAACTGGTGCTGCAACATGCCCGGCGCCTGCTCGCTGGCAGCCAGGCCCTGCACAACGAACTGACGCAATACAACGGCCTGACCGGTGGCGAGCTGCGCTTCGGCTGCGGCCCGTATCCGGCCCAGGTGCTGGTGCCCGAAGCGCTGGCGGAGTTCATTCAGGCTCATCCGGCGATCCGCATCAGTTTCCACCAGGGCGACTGGGAACAACTGGCGGTCTGGCTTCGTGAACAGCAGATCGAATTCCTCGTAGCCGACGCGCGCTACTTCACCGGCGACCCGCAATACCAGGTACAGCTGTTGCGCCCCCGGCGCGGGTGGTTCTTTTGCCGTGTCGGTCATCCCCTGGCGCAGCAGCAGAATCTGTCCCTGCGCGCCCTGCTCGACTACGCGGTGGTTGGCACGCGAATACCGCCGACGATCCGCAAGATCCTCGCCGACGTGCAGGGCGAGGCGGACTTCAATCCGAGCGTGGAATGCGCGCAGTTCGACGCCATCCGCCGCGTGGTGATGCGCTCCGACGCGGTGGGCATCGCCACCGTGGAGGCCTTGGCCGAACTGGTCGACCAGGGCCTGGTCCGCCTGCTGGAATTTGCCGATGTACCCAAGGAGGATCCCGGCCTGCAATTGCACTACGGCATCGTCAGCCGCGCCGGCCACTCCCTGACACCGGCCGCGCTGGCGATGGTCGATGCGGTGCTGACGGTCGACCGGCGCTTGCTGGCGTCGAACCAGGCCCCTCAAGAAGTTGCATAAATCCCGGCGGCACGAGTGACCCTGCGCTGCTGGTAAATCGCATCGAAGGCGAGCAACACGTTCAAATCGAGCTGGCGTAAATCAAGCATGGTCTTGCTCCGGCAAATCGCTTAACGTCGGCCAGCCTGACCAGTGTTCCGCAACAAGCTGTGAGCCCTACATGACAAAAAGCGATCAGCCACTGCACGACCAATCAATACCCAATGCGTTCTACGCGCCGACCCTGTTGCCGGCCATCGAAGAGTTGCTGGCCCGCGGTGTGGACCGGGAACGCATCGAAGGCCTGTTGCGACGCAGCCTGTTCGAGTTGCGCACGCCATTCATGCGCATTCCTCTGTTCATATCGCGGCGCTTCTGGGCGTTTGCCCTGGAACAGACCGGCGACCCGCGGATCGGCCTGGCGGCCGGTCGGCGATTCGTTTCCACCGCCACCAACGGCCTGACGTACCTGTTCGACGTGGCCGACTCACTGGACAGCGCCTGCCAGTATTTCGTGCGTTTCTTTCCGTTTTTCAACGGGCACTTCCAGGCCCGGATCGTGCGCGGCGACGACAGCGTCGAATTGCACCTGCTCGACCGCGGCAGCGTGAAAACCAGCGCGTCAACCGCCGATTACATCCTCATCAGCCTGTGCAGCATGTTGCGGCGCAAATTCCTCGCCAGCGGCCTGGAGCGTGATCCGGTTCTGGGCGTCGGGCTGGCCGGTGCCTGCACGGCCAACCCGCAGGAACATGAACAAGCTTTTCGCGCACCGGTGCAATGGGGGCAGGCGCAGCACTCGATCCGCCTCGATCCACAGCTGTTCGTGATCCCGTTGACGCCGGGCAATCATGAACTGGAACACACGCTGGTCGAGCTGCTGGAGCAGACCCGACGCAACAGCGAACCGACCTTGCTGGAACAAGTCTGCGACCATTTGATCGTCGACCTCGCCGAGGCCAGCTGGCAGCAATTCTGCACCACCCAGCATTTGCTCGAGCGCACCGCCGCCCGACGCTTGAAGGCGTTGGGCTGGAGTTTTTCAGAGTTGCTCGACGAATACCGCCGCTACCGCACCGAAGACTTTCTGCAGGGGACCGACCTGGAACTGGTGGAGATTTCCGACCGTCTGGGCTACAGCGATGTGCAAAGCTTCAACCGTGCATGCCTGCGCTGGCTGGGGTGCGCGCCGGGTGCCTGGCGAAGCCGGCAAGGTCTATGAGAAACCACGCTCGTGCGMCACGGGAGCTTTGGATTTTTGCGTCCCCCCGGTTTCCAGCTACAAATGATGAGTGGGTTGAGTGTCCAGAATCCTGACAGCGGTTGTCACGGGTCGGATGTCGCAGGATGGCTTCGGTTCCAGAGAGGGCGCGCCCGCCGCGCAGAAGCCGCAGTCGCCACCCCGGCGCCCGGCGCAACACCTGTTGTCAAAAGGCCTGCGCCTACGGAAAACCTCAAGGAGGGTAAACATGCCCCGGCAAGTGATAGTCAACGCTGACGATTTCGGCCTCAGTGCCTGCGAAAACGCAGTGATCCTGGGCGCGTTCCAGGCCGGGCTCATCAGCTCCGCCACCGCCATGGCCAACATGCCGGCGTTCGAAGCGGCCTGTGCCATGGCCCGGCATCCATTGCTCGAAGGCCGCATCGGCCTGCACTTCAACCTGACCTACGGCCGTCCATTGAGCCAAAGCATTGTGCAACGCCCGACGTTTTGCGACAGTGCCGGCGTGTTCGACCTCAACCTGTCCCGCACCCGCCTCTGGCTCGGGCGCCGGGATCGCCACGCCGTACTGGAAGAACTCGAAGCCCAGTGGCAGCGCTGCCTGGACAACGGCCTGCGCCCCAGCCACCTGGACTCTCATCAGCACGTGCACAACATCTGGCCGATCGGCGAGATCGTCGCGCGCTTCGCCGCCCGCCAGGGGGTGCCGGTGCGTCTGGCGCGCAACCTGGGGCAAAACCTCAGCTTGCCCAAGCGCGTGTTCAAGGACCTGCTCAACCGTCGCCTGAGCAACCTGGCCGGCGCCACCGCCGACTACGTGTGCACCCCGGTGGATCTGCGCAACGCTGAGCCGCCACCCGACGGACTGCTGGAAATCGTCGCCCACCCGAACCAGCTCGGCGCCGACTTCGGCGATGCCTACCTGGAACCGGGAGAGTCCTTGAGTGCGTTGCTGGAACAGCGTTTGCCGGGTGTGCCGAGGGTGGCCTATACCGCTGCGGGCGATGCTGTGCCTCACCGTGCGCGGGCCGTTCTGGAGTAATCCGCAATCCCTGTGGGAGCGGGCTTGCTCGCGATGGCTATGTGTTGGGCGATGAGTATTTTGTAGGTGTACATATCCGTTTCTGCGGTCACGGCCACTGATGGTTCCGCCCTTACGGCGGGTCACTTTGGAAAAGCGGAACGCCGCCCGGCCCCAAGTAACCAAAAGGCTCTGCCCCTGACGTTCGGTGCCATCGGCCATCCATGGCCCAGAGTGTGTAAAAACTGGTTCAAACATCGTCGACGCGTAGCGTCGACGATGTTTGGCTGGCTAATTACACCTAAAGCGTTCTTCGTAGCTCCAACCCGCTTTTAATGCCACTAGTAACGCTTCTCAGCTCGTCCATCGGGCAAAACAGGGGGCTTTTCAGGCCGCCAGCGCTTTCATCAGATTCTGCGCGCCGAGGATTTTCATCACCCGTTTCAAGTTATAAACGAGCACGTTCAAGCTCATTTCGGCGCGCACCCCAGCAAGCCGTCGCGTCAGAAAATGCGTCGCACCCATCCATTGTTTGAGCGTCCCGAAGGGATGCTCGACGGTCCGCTTGCGGATGCTCATCATCTGCGGCGCATTGTCCAGGCGGACCTGCATTTCCTCCAGCACCGCCTCATGTTCCCAGCGACGAACCTTTCGCTCTCTGGCCGGTGTGCATTGTGCTTTTATCGAGCAGGACCGGCAGTTGGAGCTCCAGTAACTGTTCAGCTTCTTGCCTTTATCGACGTAAGAATTGCGCCAGATCAGCACTTCCTTGGCGGGGCAGACGTACACATCTTTGTCCGCGTCGTAAACAAACTCGTCATTGTTGAAGCGGCCATCGAATTTGGCGCGCGAGCTCAGCGTCTTCGGYACATAAGCGCTAATCCCTGCCTCGTGGCAGGCAAGGATCTCCCCGCTTTTGTAATACCCYCGGTCAGCCACCACCGACAACGATTCGAGTTTCATCGCCTCACGGGCCAGCAGCGCCATCGAGCTGAGCTGATCACGGTCRTGACCCTCATTGGTCACCTCGTGCGCGACGATCAGATGATGCTTGGTATCGACCGCCGTCTGTACGTTGTAACCCACGATCCCTTTGCCGCTTGTCATCATGGAGCGCGCGTCCGGGTCGGTCAGTGAGACCTGTTTGTCCGGCGACTCCTCAAGCTGTATTTCAATCGCCTGAAGYGCCTTCATCTGCTCCTTCAGTTTGRCGATTTTCTCTTCCAGGCCGCCTTTGGGCCCTGAAGACTTGGTCTCTTCSCGATCAGCTGCATCCAGCGCCTTTAGATAATTGGTGATGCTCGACTCGATTTCTTC
>NZ_JBFUIC010000063.1:0-24844 GCF_056402075.1 Pseudomonas sp. P4_C3 | reverse complement strand
GAATGGCCAGACCACCTGGATGTACGAGTCCAAGGTGATCATTGATTATCTGGACAAGCGTTTCGCGGCAGCCTGATGTTTATGTGGTGATCTGACTGACGCCATCGCGAGCAAGCTCGCTCCCACAGGTTTTGTGCACACCACAGCCCCCCTGTGGGAGCGAGCTTGCTCGCGATGGCGTCAGTCAGATCACCACATAAACATCAGGCTGCCGCGAAACGCTTGTCCAGATAATCAATGATCACCTTGGACTCGTACATCCAGGTGGTCTGGCCATTCTCTTCAATGCGCAGGCATGGCACCTTGATCTTGCCGCCTTGCTCCAGCAAGGTCTGGCGATCCTGTTCGTTGTTCTTCGCATCGCGAAGGGCCACCGGCACATTCAGGCGGCGCAGGGTGCGGCGGGTCTTCACGCAGAACGGACAGGCGTGGAATTGATACAGGGTCAGACCCTTGGCGGCGGATTCGACCTGGGCCTGAGCGGCGGCGGGGCGCTTTTTCTTGCTTGGACGAGTAATGAAGTCGATGAAAATGATCAGTTGGCCAAGGCCGACACGAAGCGCTTTTACGAACACGTTGAAAGCCTCACGGTGCTAATGAATAAGGGCGCGCAGCTTACCTGATTTTTTGCAGACGAAAAAAAACCGGCGATGAACGCCGGTTTTCTTCGTGCCGCGAATTACTTGATGAGGCTGAGGAATTCGCTGCGGGTCGCGGCGTTCTCGCGGAACTCGCCGAGCATCACCGAGGTGATCATCGTCGAGTTCTGCTTTTCCACACCGCGCATCATCATGCACATGTGCTTGGCCTCGATCACCACTGCAACGCCCAGGGCGCCGGTGACTTGCTGGACCGCGTCGGCGATCTGGCGGCTGAGGTTTTCCTGGATCTGCAGGCGACGGGCGTACATGTCGACGATCCGCGCCACCTTCGACAGGCCCAGGACCTTGCCGCTCGGGATGTAGGCGACGTGAGCCTTGCCGATGAACGGTAGCAGGTGGTGTTCGCACAACGAGTACAGCTCGATGTCCTTGACCAGCACCATTTCGCTGTTGTCGGAGCTGAACAGGGCACCGTTGGTGACCTCTTCCAGTGTCTGTTCATAGCCGCGGCAGAGGTACTGCATGGCTTTGGCGGCACGCTTGGGCGTGTCGAGCAGGCCCTCGCGGGAGACGTCCTCGCCCAGTTGGCCAAGGATCGCGGTGTAATTCTGTTCCAGGGACATGAAACTACCTGTGGGATTTTACGCAAAGGTCAAGGGTACGGTGGCGGACACGACGCTGCAAGCGTAGCGCGTCAGCTTTACTCGTCACGACCTTCCATCATGGTGCGTTTGAGCATCACATAAACCGCACCGGCACCGCCGTGTTTCGCCTGGCACGAGGTGAAGCCGAGCACCTGTGGATGCTGGCGCAGCCAGGTGTTGACGTGGCTTTTGATCATCGGCCGCTTGCCATCCAGGCGTACCGCCTTGCCATGGGTGACGCGTACACAGCGGATTTCGAATCGGGTGGCTTCGGCGAGGAACGCCCAAAGGGTTTCCCGGGCCTTTTCCACGCTCATGCCGTGCAGGTCGAGGCTGCCTTCGAACGGAATCTGTCCGACTTTGAGCTTGCGCATCTGGCTTTCCTGCACGCCGTCACGCGCCCACATCAGCTCGTCTTCAGGGCCGACGTCGATGACGAACTGATCGGACAGCCCGTCTACGGTGGTGGATTCGGTGCGCACGGTGGCCGCTTGGCGCAGCATGGCAATCTGCGCGCGGTCAGCCTTGGGTTTGCCGGTTTCGGCGCGATCGTGCCTGATTGGCTTGACGCCTTGGATCGCGCTTTTGAACAGGGAAAAATCGTCGTCTTGCATGTCAGCCTCCGCGAAGGGCGGCCAGTTTACCCAACTCGAAGCGAATCGGGCGCGACAAAAACGCGCGCGACGCTTGGCTCAGTCGTGTTTTTTCATCAGGTGCGGCGACATGGCCAGTTCCCGCGACTGGCGCGAGCGACGACGGCAACGGCGCCATAGCCACACGCCGAGGTACAGCACGAACAGGCCGATGACCAGGATCACGGCAGCACCGGCGCGGCTGGTGTTCAATTCACCCAGGGCGGGTGCGTGGCCGAGCAGGCTGGCGACACCGGCCATGACAAGCAACACACCGCACATCGCCAGCAATGCCGCGAACGTCGCGCCGATTCGAAAACGCCAGTTGCTTTGGCCTTTGGGTCGCAAGCGGCGAGCGTCAAAACCATCGGATAACTTCATTCCGACCTTCCTCAATGGGTATCGGCCCTTCGACCGGGAGTTGACCGGGATGTTCCTGAGGCTAAGACAATTACGGCAATTGAGCGGTTTTTGCGGATGAGCGGCATACCAGGCCGCTCATTGAGCGTCGATCAGATCAGTTCCCGGCTCAGGGCGAGGGTGGCGAAATTATCCGCCATGATCGCCATTTCTGTCTGATGAACGTGTTCGGCGCTGAGCACGCCGCCCTTGTATGGCAGGTCGCGGGTGGCGCAGGCATCTTCCACCAAGGTGCAGCGAAAACCCAGGTTCTTGGCGGCGCGCACGGTGGTGCTGACGCTGGAGTGGCTCATGAAACCGCAGACGATCAGGTCAAGGGCACCGAGGTCTTCCAGGCGTTTGGCCAGTTCGGTGCCGTGAAAGGCGCTTGGTAACAATTTGCCGATGACGGTTTCATCGCTCTGTGGCTCCAGGCCCGGAATGAATTCACCACCTACGCCCTGGGGGTTGAACAACCCGCCGAGCGTACCGAGGTGGCGGACATGCACGATCGGCCGGCCGGCGGCGCGGGCAGCGGCGAGCAGTTGCTTGATGTTCGCGACAGCTTCATCCATGCCGCTCAGGGCCAGGGGACCGCTGAGGTATTCTTTCTGGGCATCGATGATGACCAGCGTGGCATGGCTCAGATTGGCCGCTGCATAGCCGCGACCGCTGAGTTGAAACATCGTTTTTGGAACAGACATTCTGGGGCTCCTTGGAGTGGGGCTTTTGCGACATTGTCCTCTGGCTGAGCGGTTCTGTGAATCGCTACGATCGTAGGTGCCGTCGTTGCTGGCCTGTAGCCTTGTCAATAGTCGCATTTTGTTCAATAGCCTGGCGAAAAAACGGATAACTCCTACATTTGAATCGGTAGTTTCCCGCGTCGTCGTAACGTCGTTTGACTGGTAGAATCGCCCGTCGATTTTTCTGGAGTTTGCCGTCGTGATCACTTCCCGCCTTCGCACCCTGCGTGACCATATCCGTTGGGCCGTCAGCCGCTTCCATGGGGAGGATCTGTTTTTCGGCCATGGCACCGACAATGCCTGGGACGAAGCCCGGCAATTGGTGTTGGGTGCGCTGCACCTGCCGTGGGAAATCGCCGACAGCTACCTCGACTGCAATCTGGAAGAAGACGAAGTGGTCCACCTGCAGCTTTTGCTCAAGCGCCGCATCGAAGAGCGGGTGCCTACGGCGTATCTGTTGGGCGAGGCCTGGTTCTGCGGCATGTCGTTCATCGTCGATGAGCGCGTGCTGATCCCGCGTTCACCCATTGGCGAGTTGATCGAAAACCGTTTTACCCCATGGCTGGCTAACGAGCCGGCGCGAATTCTCGACCTGTGCACCGGTTCCGGTTGCATCGGTATCGCCTGCGCCTACGAGTTCCAGCGTGCCGAGGTGGTGTTGGCGGACCTGTCGTTCGAAGCGCTGGAAGTAGCTAACCAGAACATCGAGCGCCACGGTGTCGATGAGCGTGTGTACACGGTGCAGGGCGATGGTTTCGAGGGCTTGCCGGGACAACGTTTCGACCTGATCGTGTCGAACCCGCCCTATGTCGATGCGGAAGATTTTGCTGACATGCCGGACGAATACCAGCACGAACCGGAGCTGGGCCTGGCCTGCGGTGACGACGGTTTGAACCTGGTACGGCGCATGCTCGCCGAAGCGGCGGATCATTTGACCGAGAAGGGCTTGCTGATTGTTGAAGTGGGCAACAGCCAGGTGCACGTCGAGGCGTTGTACCCGGAAGTCGACTTCGCCTGGCTGGAGTTCGAGCGTGGCGGCCATGGTGTGTTCATGCTGAGTGCGCAGCAGTGCCGGGAGCATCAGGCGTTGTTCGCTTCCCGCGTCTGACCTTTGTAGGAGCGAGCTTGCTCCGGGCGGCGTTCCGACGATGGACCTGAGAGCGATGTGTTTATCCAGAAAGCACGCGTTATCGTTAACGTCCATCGCGAGCAAGCTCGCTCCTACAAGAAATGACCGCACCGCCGATTACCGGTGCGTGGCAATCCAGATCAGCAATCCCGCCTGAAACACCGCGAACGCCACCAGACAGGTGATGGTGAAACGCAGCCCGGCGTCTTCGCGTTTGTACTTGCTGACTTTCTCTTCGTGTTTCTTGAGTTTGACTTCCTGCTCGGCCAGGTTCTGCTCGGCTTGCTGGAGCATCTGCGCCGCCTCGAGGATCTCCACGACCTGCAGTTTTTCGCTGTTCCAGTCGCCAGAAAGGTCGCCGACCTTGACCGGCTTGACGCTGCCTTTCAAATGTTGGGCATCGGCATACACCACGTCGAAACCGTGCACACGCAAAAAGTGATCGCGGCGCAGGCGGGTGTCTTCGTTCAGCGCATCCTTGTTGTTCAGGTCAAAGCCGTCGACGGTGTAGGTCGGCCAGCGTTTCTTCGCCCAGTTGATGCCCTGGGCCGCCAGGTAGCGGCCAATGCCACGGTTCAGCGGTTCAACCTGCAAACTGCTGTCCGGGCCGAAATGCACGCGCTTTTCGGCGTGATCGACCCACACGTCCAGATGATTCTGTTCCTTGCGCACACGCTGGCCGGGCAGGGTGATGCTCATGCGCATCAGGCTGCGCGCCTTGTCGTTGCGCTCGGCATAACCTGATTCGACAAAGCGCAATGGGCGCCCGCCCGTGTTGCGGTCAGTCTGCAGCGGTGCCAGACGGAGCATCTTGTGGTGCTCGACGTGGACGTCCGCCCAGGGCAGCTCGACCGCTGGCGGTGCGTCAGTTTCAGCGCTGGTGTCGGGTGAAGTCTGGGTATCAGTCATAACGGCGAGATCCTGTCCAAGCTCAGCGTGTCGCCAACCAATGTGGCGGCGACAAAGGCTTATCGGCCGTTTTTCCCAGGACTGGAGGGTAAAGAGGGGTCAACTGGTGCGAAGTCCGTCAATAAACCCGAGGATTCGCGTGCCCAGTTCCGCTGCCAGGGGCAACTGCGGGTCCTTATAGGAGGCCATCTGGCGTTTGACGTCGTTGGGCACGATGCGCATGACGTGGTTCATGCCCTCGATCAGCGCCAGTTCGGCGTCCGGTTTGGCGGCCTTGAGCAGCCTTGCGTCATTGACGCCGACCTGGATGTCGTTGCTGCCCTGGATGATCAGCGCCGGCATTTTCAGCTTGGCAAACGCCGCGGACGGGTCCTGGCGGAACAGGGAAATCAGGTACGGCTGCACGCTCGGACGGAAAATCGCCTGCAACGGTGGCGGCACCTTGTCGTCGGGTTTCCCGGCCTTGAGGCTGTCGAGCAATTCATTGCTGCGCAGCATCAGCGGTGGAGGCAGGCGATTGCCCAGTTGCTGGCGGATGACCTGATCAACCGGCCTGGCGCTGCCGGAGACGGAAATCACCGCGTCGGCATCGATGCCCGGCGCAGCGAGGCTGGCGATCAAGGCACCTTCGCTGTGACCCAGCACAATCAATTTGCCGAAACGCGGATCGGACTTGAGCTTCTGGCCCCAGGCTTCGGCATCGGACACATAGGCCTCTACCGTCAGATTGCGCTCGTCCGGCGTGGCGGCCAGGCTTGCGGCCACGCCGCGCTTGTCGTAACGCACGCTGGCGATGTTGTGTTTGGCCAGCACCCAGGCCAGGCGCTTGAGGCTGTCATTGCGCCCGCCGTCGGCGTTGTTTCCGTCGCGATCCGTAGGGCCGGAGCCGGAAATGATCAGGACAACCGGCACAGGATTGTCGGATTTTGGCAGTAACAGCGAGCCGAAAAGCTCGCCGGTGCCGGTATCCAATGTGATCGGTCGTTGCAGGACAGTCGCCTGGGCGAAGCCGGAAATCAGGGTAAGGCTCAAGGCAAGAACTCGCAGCATCATCGCGCCATCATCCAGAAGATGCCAGTTGGACTCACAGGCACCCATAAGGTTCGAGGATGAACTACTTGGGTAGCCTGCGTATACTGGCGCGCATTACGTATTCAGGTTCATTTCACGGAGCGTCCTGCATGTCCGGCAATACCTACGGCAAGCTGTTCACTGTCACCACCGCGGGCGAAAGCCATGGTCCGGCGTTGGTCGCCATTGTCGACGGCTGCCCGCCGGGCCTGGAGATATCCCTGGAGGATCTGCAGCGCGACCTGGACCGCCGCAAACCCGGCACCAGCCGCCACACCACCCAGCGCCAGGAAGCCGACGAAGTCGAGATCCTCTCTGGCGTGTTCGAAGGTCGCACCACTGGCTGCTCGATCGGCCTGCTGATCCGCAACACCGACCAGAAGTCCAAGGACTACTCGGCGATCAAGGATCTGTTCCGCCCGGCCCACGCCGACTACACCTACCACCACAAATACGGTGAGCGCGACTACCGCGGCGGCGGCCGTAGCTCGGCCCGCGAAACCGCGATGCGCGTCGCGGCCGGTGCGATTGCAAAAAAATACCTGGCCAGCCAGGGCATCGTCATTCGCGGCTACATGAGCCAACTCGGGCCGATCGAAATTCCGTTCAAGACCTGGGATTCGGTGGAGCAGAACGCCTTCTTCAGCCCGGACCCGGACAAGGTGCCGGAACTGGAGGCCTACATGGACCAGTTGCGCCGCGACCAGGATTCAGTCGGCGCGAAAATCACTGTGGTCGCCGAAGGCGTGATGCCGGGCCTGGGCGAGCCGATCTTCGACCGTCTCGACGCCGAACTGGCCCATGCGCTGATGAGTATCAATGCGGTCAAGGGCGTGGAAATCGGCGCCGGTTTCGCCAGCGTCGCCCAGCGTGGCACCGAGCATCGCGATGAAATGACCCCGCAAGGTTTCCTCAGCAACAATGCCGGCGGCATTCTCGGCGGTATCTCCTCCGGGCAGCCTATCGTTGCGCACCTGGCGCTGAAGCCGACGTCGAGCATCACCACACCGGGCCGTTCCATCGACATTCACGGCAACCCGGTGGAAGTTATCACCAAGGGCCGTCACGATCCGTGCGTCGGCATCCGCGCCACGCCGATTGCCGAGGCGATGATGGCCATCGTGTTGATGGACCACCTGCTGCGCCACCGTGGGCAGAACGCCGATGTGCGCGTGAGCACGCCGGTGCTGGGTCAGCTTTAATGGCTGACCTCGCAGCCGCTGCGGTTTGACAGGCGTGGCGGCGCTCCCGTACTGGCGGCTCTCCAGTTTCTATCTGTTCTATTTCGCCTTGCTCGGTTCGACAGCACCGTTCCTGGCGCTGTACTTCGATCACCTCGGATTCAGTGCCGCGCGCATCGGCGAGCTGGTGGCGATCCCGATGCTGATGCGCTGCGTGGCGCCGAATATCTGGGGCTGGCTGGGCGACTACACCGGTAGGCGGCTGGCCATCGTGCGCTTTGGCGCGGTGTGCACGCTGCTGACGTTCTCGCTGATTTTCGTCAGCAAGACCTACGCCTGGCTGGCCATGGTCATGGCCTTGCATGCGTTCTTCTGGCACGCGGTGTTGCCGCAGTTCGAAGTCATCACCCTGGCGCACTTGCAGGGCCAGACCTCGCGCTACAGCCAGATTCGCCTGTGGGGCTCGATCGGTTTCATCATTACCGTGGTCGCGCTCGGGCGTTTGTTCGAATGGCTGAGCCTGGACATCTACCCGGCGGCGCTGGTGTTGATCATGGCCGGTATCGTCCTCAGCAGCCTGTGGGTGCCCAATGCCCAACCGGCGCCGGGCAACCGGGTGGCGGGGGAGGGTTTCCTCAAGCAACTGCGCAACCCTGGCGTATTGGCGTTTTACGCCTGCGTGGCGCTGATGCAGATGAGCCACGGGCCGTATTACACGTTCTTGACCTTGCACCTTGAGCGCCTGGGTTACAGCCGTGGCGTGATCGGCATGCTCTGGGCGGTCGGCGTGGTCGCCGAAGTGCTGACGTTTCTGGCCATGAGCCGGATTCTTGCCCGCTTCTCGCTGCGCCGGGTGCTGATGGCCAGTTTTCTGCTGGCGGCGTTGCGTTGGCTGTTACTGGGCTCGCTCGCAGAATTTCTTTGGGTGCTGTTGTTCGCCCAGGTGTTGCACGCGGCAACCTTCGGCAGCTTTCACGCCGCTGCCATTTCATTCGTGCAACGTAGTTTCGGTGCGCGCCAGCAAGGCCAGGGTCAGGCGTTGTACGCCGCCCTGGCCGGCACCGGTGGTGCATTGGGCGCGTTGTATTCCGGCTACAGCTGGAATGCCCTCGGTGCGGCATGGACCTTTAGTATTGCCAGTCTCGCAGCCGTCGCGGCTGCCGTTATCATTGCCACACGTATGCAAGAGGACAGGCCATGAGCCTTACCCGTGAACACCTCGCCCAGGAAATCATCGACGCCGGGCGTTTTCTGTACGGCCGCGGCTGGTCGCCGGCCACCAGCAGCAATTATTCGACCCGCCTGTCGCCGACCGAAGCCTTGCTGACCGTGTCCGGCAAGCACAAGGGGCAACTCGGCATGGACGACGTGCTGGCCACTGACCTGTCGGGCAACAGCCTGGAACCGGGCAAAAAGCCGTCCGCCGAAACCCTGTTGCACACCCAGCTCTACAGCTGGCGCCCTGAGATCGGTGCGGTGTTGCACACCCATTCGGTGAATGCCACCGTGCTGTCGCGCCTGACGCCGCAAGACTTCATCGAGTTCGAAGACTACGAACTGCAAAAAGCCTTCAGTGGTGTGACCACCCACGAATCCCGGGTGCGCGTGCCGATTTTCGACAACGATCAGGACATTGCGCACCTGGCCACCAAGGTGCAGCCTTGGCTGGACGCCCATCCCGATTGCGTCGGCTACCTGATTCGCGGCCACGGCCTCTACACTTGGGGCGCGCGCATGAGCGATGCCCTGCGGCAGATCGAGGCCTTTGAATTTTTGTTCGAGTGCGAGTTGAAGATGCGCTCGCTCTTTAAAGCATGAACCGTTAAGGAGTTGCCCTGATGAGCAGCCTGTCCGTTTATCACGTCTCCAGCCCTGAGATCCCCAACAAGGTGCTGACCCATTTCGAAGACATCACCTCGACCCTGGCCGAGCAGGGCGTGCGTTTCGACCGCTGGCAGGCCGCGATAAAACTCCAGCCGGGCGCCAGCCAGGATGAAGTGATCGCCGCCTATCAAGAGCAAATCGACAAGCTGATGACCGAACGCGGTTACATCACCGTTGACGTGATCAGCCTCAACAGCGACCACCCGCAAAAAGCCGAACTGCGTGCCAGGTTCCTCAACGAACACCGCCATGGCGAAGACGAAGTACGATTTTTCGTCGCCGGTCGTGGCCTGTTTACCCTGCACATCGACGATTACGTCTACGCGGTGCTCTGCGAGAAAAACGACCTGATCTCGGTGCCGGCGGGCACCAAACACTGGTTCGACATGGGCGAGCACCCGCATTTCATTGCGATCCGCCTGTTCAACAATCCGGAAGGCTGGGTGGCCAACTTCACCGGCGAAGACATCGCCAGCCAATTCCCACGCCTGGAGGACTGAGTCGATGCCGATCAAAGCGATTCTCACCGACATCGAAGGCACCACCAGCGCGGTGAGTTTTGTGTTCGACGTGCTGTTCCCCTATGCCGCCAAACACTTGCCGGCGTTTGTCCGTCAGCACGCCGAACGCGCCGATGTGGCGGAGCAACTGGCTGCCGTGCGCCGCGACAGCAATGAGCCGGACGCCGATGTCGAGCGCGTTGTCGAGATCCTGCTGGGCTGGATTGCCGTAGACCGCAAGGCCACTCCGTTGAAAGCGTTGCAGGGAATGGTCTGGGAGCAGGGCTATCTGGCCGGGCAGTTGAAGGGGCACGTGTACCCGGACGCCGTTGACGCGCTCAAGCACTGGCATCAGGACGGTTATCAACTTTTTGTTTATTCGTCCGGTTCGATCCAGGCCCAGCGGTTGATCTTCGGCTGCTCGGAGGCGGGGGATTTGACACCGTTGTTCAGTGGTTACTTCGACACCACTTCAGGGCCCAAGCGCGAAGCGCAGTCCTACGCCAACATTACGCAGGCGATTGAGGTCGAGGCGGCACAGATTCTGTTTTTGTCGGACATCGTCGAAGAACTCGAGGCGGCGCGTGTGGCGGGGATGGCCACTTGCGGGTTGGCCCGTGAGGGCGGTGAACTGGCAGGGCATGTCACCGTGGACAGCTTTGCGCGGATCGATCCTGCCGCCTTCTAAGCACTACACAACTTGTAGGAGCGAGCAGGCTCGCTCCTACAGTGTTTTTCCACAATGTTTTTTACAGCGAGTGATAGGTCGGCAGGGCAAACCGTTGCTGGCTCTGCAGCATGGAAATCTGCGGCAATTCGCTGGCCTGTTCAGCGAGGTCACGGCGAATCGCGCTGATGACCCAGGACAGTTGATCGCCATTGTGCAATTGCTGGTAGGAGATCGAGCGCATGAATTCTCTGCCGTCGGCGCTGCGCAAGGTCAGCAGAATCCCGCCATCAGGGCGGTCCTGGGTAGTGACTGCGAAGTTGGAGAACAAGGACGAAAATTTTTCCTGGATAAGGCTCATGTCGTTCAGCTCCGTGATGACTTGAATGGTAAGCATGGGGAGACTGTTGCAGCCTTTGTGCCAGTATTTTCAGTGGTTAAGTGTTAATAAAATCAATAGCTTATTGTTTTTGGTGATTTTTGCTTTCGTGCAATCTGCATGAATGGCCATCGTGCATCCTGCATTTTGCAGGTACGTCGGCGACTCGATGGAACCAATTGGCGCGCACGGGATCATCTTCGCGCAGCGCTATCGCAGATCAAGATCGCGGATCAAGATCGTAGATCAAGATCGCGGATACAAAACATTTCAAAAACCGCGTGTACAGCTCAAGAACCGTTGACGTATTTTCGGGCTCAGTCATAGCCACCCGACAATAAAAAAAGATCGAACGGGAGCAATCATGAGCCGTACGTCGAACGACACGATTACCTGGGGCATGATGCTCCGCAAGTTGCCTTCCATCGCCAAGGCCATCCCCCGGGTGGTGAAGGGCATGAAGGCCGCCAACGTCAAGGACCCGACCCAGGCGTGTGGTTTGGGCTGGAGTGTCGAGCAAGCTGCGTTGCGCAACCCGGATGGCCCGGCGCTGTTGCAAGGCGACGTAACGCTCAGTTACTCCGAGGTCAACCAATGGGCCAATCGCATCGCCCATCATCTGATCGGCCAAGGCATCGGCAAGGGTGATGTGGTGGCGGTCTTTATCGAGAACCGTCCGGAACTGCTGGTGACGATTCTCGCGGTGGCCAAGGTCGGCGCGATCAGTGCGCTGCTCAATACCTCGCAGACCCGCGACACCCTGGTGCACAGTGTGAATCTGGTGGCGCCGGTGGCGATCGTTGTCGGTGAAGAGTTGGTCCCGGCGTACCTGACGGTGCGTGATCGGGTGTCGATCAAGGCTGACCGAACCTGGTTCGTCGCCGATCAGGACACCTCTCGCCAACCGGGTATCGCGCCTGAAGGTTTCATCAACCTGATGACCGCCAGTCTCGACGATGCCAGCGAAAACCCACCCGGCAGCCAGCAGATTTTCTTCGACGATCCCTGTTTTTATATCTACACCTCGGGTACCACTGGCCTGCCCAAGGCTGGCGTGTTCAAGCACGGACGCTGGATGCGCAGCTCTGCGAGCTTCGGCATGATCGCCCTGGACATGCGCCCCGACGATGTCGTCTATTGCACCTTGCCGCTGTACCACGCCACGGGCCTTTGCGTGTGCTGGGGGGCGGCCGTCAGTGGTGCCAGCGGGTTCGCCATCCGCCGCAAATTCAGCGCCAGTCAGTTCTGGAGCGATGCGCGCAAGTACCGGGCGACCACCATCGGTTATGTCGGCGAACTGTGCCGCTACCTGGTCGATCAACCGCCCAGCGCCGACGACAGCCGGCACGATGTGAAGAAAATGATCGGCAACGGTCTGCGTCCCGGCGCCTGGAGCGAGTTCAAGACCCGCTTTGCGGTGAATCACATCTGTGAGCTGTACGCCGCCAGCGATGGCAATATCGGTTTCACCAATATTCTCAATTTCGACAACACCATCGGTTTTTCCCTGATGTCCTGGGAGCTAGTCGCGTACGACCACGACAGCGGCGCGCCGATTCGTCAGGCCAATGGCTTGATGCGCAAGGTCGCCAAGGGCGAGCAGGGGTTGTTGCTGGCGAAAATCGACGACAAGGCACCGTTGGACGGCTACACCGATCCGCAGAAAACCGCCAAGGTCGTGTTCCAGGATGTGTTCGAGAAGGGTGACCGCTACTTCAACACCGGCGACCTGTTGCGCAACATCGGTTTCGGTCATGCGCAGTTTGTCGACCGCCTGGGCGATACCTACCGCTGGAAGGGCGAAAACGTCTCGACCACGGAGGTTGAAAACATACTCCTGCAACACCCGCATATTTCCGAAGCCGTGGCCTATGGCGTGGAAATCCGCAACACCAATGGCCGCGCCGGGATGGCGGCGATCACGCCTGCCGAATCCCTGGCAACCCTGGACTTCAGCGAACTGCTGGCCTTCGCCCGTGAGCAAATGCCGGCCTATGCGGTGCCGTTGTTCCTGCGGGTGAAAGTGAAAATGGAAACCACCGGAACGTTCAAATATCAGAAGACCCGACTCAGGGACGAGGCCTTCGACCCGGGTAAAACCGGAGATGACCCGATCTATGCCTGGCTGCCGGGGACCCAGACTTACGTGCAGGTCACCGAGCAGTTGTTGTCCGACATTCACGACGGAAAGTACCGCTATTGAATCTGGCTATGGCGGCCCATGAGAAAAAACAAGTGACAGTGCCGGGGCCGCTCGGGAAACTGTCGGCTTTTACGAATGACAGAAAAGGGAGTGCCCAATGTCAGACAAAAGCCGCCAGATGACCCCCGAAGAAGCCGCCGAATTCACCGAACAGGTATTCAACAAGGCACGGGAGGGCGATGCGGCAATGATGGCCGCGCTGCTGACCAAGGGTTTGCCGCCGAACCTGCGTAACCACAAGGGCGATACCTTGCTGATGCTGGCCGCGTACCACGGACATGTGGACACGGTAAAAGTCCTGCTGGAGCACAAGGCCGACCCGGAGATCCGCAACGACAACGGCCAGAGCCCGATTGCCGGCGCCGCCTTCAAGGGCGACCTGGCGGTGATCAAGGCATTGGTCGAGGGTGGCGCGCAGGTTGAAGGCTCGTCCTTCGATGGCCGCACGGCGCTGATGATGGCGGCGATGTTCAACCGCGTTGAAGTGGTCGATTACCTGATCGGCGAGGGCGCCGACCCGAAAGCCAAGGACGCCAATGGCATCACCGCGCTGGAAGCGGCTAAAACCATGGGCGCTACCGATACGGTTGCTCAGCTTGAGAAGCTGATTGGCTGATTGCTTTAAAAGATCGCAGCCTTCGGCAGCTCCTACATTGAGTGGCGTACACCTGTAGGAGCTGCCGAAGGCTGCGATCTTTTTTGGCTTGCGCTATCCTTCGCGCCCTCAACATTCCCCTCGCTACAGGATCCGCTCCATGAAAGCCGCACTTGTCGAACTCATCAGCAAAATCAGCTCCGGGTGCATGGGCGAAGACGAAATCCTCAAGGTCGCGGACGAAGCGGCCCAGGCCTACGCCGATCAGGATGCTTTCCTGACCGCCAATCCGGACATCAACTACGACGACAGCTTCCCGATCCCGCTGGGTGAGTGGGTGGTGGTCGGCAGCCTGCCGGAAACGGTGCTGTTCCAGGCGGACACCTACATGGATCTGTTCGCGCAAATCGTCGCCTCGTTCGGTCCGGGGGTGGAGTTCAATCTCAAGCCCAAGCAACTGGCGAAGACCGAAGCCCTGACCGCGCTCAACCGCATCCAGGTGCAGATGAGCAGCATGAACAAGGAAAACGGTGGCTACACGCTGATGAATTTCAGCCAGTTGCTCGATGACGAGTTGCAGGTGGTGCTGGTCTACGGCAATGACCTGCCACGCGTGCTGGAATTGAGCGCCGAAGTCGGCATCGTGGCCGCGCCATCCCTGGAAGCCTTGAAAGTGGCGATCCACGTCTGATAGCCAAACACTGTCAATAAAAAGGAACCCTCGCGACGACCGTCTATCCTGAGAGGGCAAATCACTCTTCAGGAGCGTCACCATGGGTTCCACGTTCAACAGCCTGGTTGCCTTGATCATTTTTGCCCTGGACATCTGGGCCATCATCAACGTCTTCAAAAGTAGCGCCGAGACCGGGATGAAAATCCTCTGGGTGCTGCTGATTGCGCTATTGCCAGTGCTGGGACTGATCATCTGGGCCATCGCCGGACCGCGGGGCAACGTCAAATTCTGAACAGGCGACACTGAACCTGTGGGAGCGAGCCTGCTCGCGAAGAACGATAACGCGGAGCCACTGACACCGCATCGGCCGCTTCGCGAGCAGGCTCGCTCCCACAATGTTCTGCGGGTACTTCGATGACGAAGGTTCGACCTGTCATGTTCCGCGACGTAGAATGCGCGCCTTTCCCGGTCAATCGATACGATCGAATGACCATCATGGGCGGGTAACCGTCCGTTGCCACCCGCATTCATCGGAGCACTTCCCATGAGCAACACCCCGACCAGCGACTACCTGGAAACCCTTTACGAAGGCTACGGCCAGCGTTTTCGCATGGAAAAACTGCTGCACGAAGTGCGCACCGAGCACCAGCACCTGGTGATCTTCGAGAACCCGCGCATGGGCCGGGTGATGGCGCTGGACGGCGTGATCCAGACCACCGAAGCCGACGAGTTCATCTATCACGAAATGCTGACTCACGTGCCGATCCTCGCCCATGGCACCGCCAAGCGTGTGCTGATCATCGGCGGCGGCGACGGCGGCATGTTGCGTGAAGTGGCCAAGCACCGCAGTGTCGAGCACATCACCATGGTCGAGATCGACGGCACCGTGGTCGACATGTGCAAGGAATTCCTGCCGAACCACTCCAAAGGTGCATTCGAAGATCCACGCCTGAACCTGGTGATCGACGACGGCATGCGTTTCGTCGCCACCACCACTGAAAAATTCGACGTGATCATTTCCGACTCCACCGACCCGATCGGACCGGGGGAAGTGCTGTTCTCGGAAAACTTCTACCAGGCCTGCCACCGCTGCCTGAACGAAGGCGGCATTCTGGTGACGCAGAACGGCACGCCGTTCATGCAGATCGAAGAAGTGAAGACCACCGCCGGTCGCCTGCGCAGCCTGTTCCCGGACTGGCACTT
The DNA here is from genome assembly GCF_056402075.1 of Pseudomonas sp. P4_C3. Classification (NCBI taxonomy): domain Bacteria; kingdom Pseudomonadati; phylum Pseudomonadota; class Gammaproteobacteria; order Pseudomonadales; family Pseudomonadaceae; genus Pseudomonas; species Pseudomonas sp. P4_C3. Next base: position 9,430 of record NZ_JBFUIC010000063.1, on the reverse strand, counting down.
CTACCAGGCCGCCGTGCCGACCTACATCGGTGGCTCGATGACCTTCGCCTGGGGCGCCACCAATACCGCTTATCGCCAACTGTCTCGTGAAACCCTGCAACAGCGTTTCGCCGGCAGCGGCATCGTCACCCGCTACTACAACCCGGAAATCCACATCGGCGCCTTCGCCTTGCCGCAGTACGTTCTGCAGGCTGTGGGCAAGCCAAGCAACGACTGAAAGTAGGACGCAACCCTTGTGGGAGCGAGCAGGCTCGCTCCCACAGTTCCATGATTTCATGCCAACACCCCATAAACCGTTTGAACGATCACTCAGGGCAAAAGTCCAGATAGATGTAAGCCCATTTGCGGGTTTGTTCTAGGAGGCTCTGATGCAAAAGTGGAAAATCACTTTCGTGGATGATCACGGTGAAACTGTCGACGAAGTCTTTGAGTGCGACGAGTGCCCGGATAACGAACGCGCTGCCAAACTCATCAAGGCCCGGCTCCTTCCTATTGCCGCCGAACTGGATCTGAACGATCTGGAAGGGCGAACCGCTGACGCCAGCGTCAAGAACCTCAAGACCCAGAACAGCATTCAAATCCTCGGCATTACTCCAATCTGAACGGCACCTGTCGCATTCACATCCAGGCCTTGGCAGAGGCTCTATCTTGAGGCTACTCTGCAAGCGAGATCAGCGAATGAATCGCTAAGGTCTGGTCTTGTCAGCTCCATGCTTGTTTCCCGCCGGCACATCGGTTGCCGTCGCTCGCGCTGTTCGGTTGCGGGTGAGGGAGTACGGAAAGTCTATCCATCGTTTTGAGGAGGACGTTTCATGAGCACAGCCTATCAAGAAGACATCAGCAGCAGCGTGTTGCGCCGCATGAAAGAAGGCGGTTTTGACTTTTCGCGGTTTCATCCCATCGAGTTCTACGCCATTTTCCCGGACGAGGAGCGGGCACGCAGGGCGGCAGGTCATTTCCACCGTGGTGAAGCCCTGGATGCGCAAGTCAGTGTGCGCGACGATGGCGCCTGGGCGCTGGAGTTGTGCAAAGTCATGTATGCCACCTACGACGACATCGGCGATTTCGAACAGGGTTTCGAAGCGGTGGTCGAGCCGTTGGGCGGCATCATCGAAGGCTGGGGTGTGAAACAAGAGGTACGAGGGCGACTCGCATAATCTTATGAACAGTGACAACCGGCAATGACGGCTGACCTTCGGGTTGGCCGTTTTCGTTTTCGCCGACAGGACATTGAACACGACCCCGTAGGAGCTGCGGTGCGGCGATCCGACTTGCCAGCGAAGGCGTCCCCGAAGAGCGACGCATGACTCAGGGGCCCCTTCGCCAGCAAGCTGGCTCCTACAGACTATGCTGGTGATAGGCGATCACAGCGCCTTGCAATGAAGCGGGGGCAATCAGGTTGGGGCATTTGTCGCACAGGATTGGTGCGGCGCGTGCGTCTTGATTATCCAACCGATTGAAATCTAAGCGTTTATGCCGATGGCACGGGCCTTGCGAAGGTCTGGACGTCCGAGTGACAAGGAGTACGGCATGATCCGCAACTATTTTGATGAGATGTACGATGCCGGCGGCCAGGTCCGCCCGCATTATCGGGAGTTTGCCCGTTGGCTGGCCGAGACGCCTGACGAGCTTCTGGCACAACGGCGACGCGAGGCCGATCTGCTGTTTCATCGCGCCGGGATTACTTTCACGCTCTACGGTGATGAGCAAGGGACAGAGCGCCTGATTCCCTTCGACACCATTCCCCGCAGCATCCCCGCCAGCGAGTGGCGCGTCGTCGAGCGCGGCTGCATCCAGCGGGTCAAGGCGTTGAACATGTTCCTCGCCGACCTCTACCACGAACAGCGCATCATCAAGGCGGGCATCATTCCGGCCGAGCAGGTGCTGGCCAACGAGCAGTACCAGTTGGCGATGCAGGGCCTGGATCTGCACCGCGATATCTACTCGCACATCTCCGGCGTCGACCTGGTGCGTGACGGCGATGGCACCTACTACGTGCTCGAAGACAATCTGCGCACACCGAGCGGCGTCAGCTACATGCTCGAAGACCGCAAGATGATGATGCGCCTGTTCCCCGAGCTGTTCGCGGCGCAACGCATCGCTCCTATCGACCATTACCCGAACCTGCTGCTCGACACACTGAAAAGCTCAAGCCCGATCGATAACCCGAGCGTGGTGGTGCTGACGCCGGGGCGCTTCAACAGTGCGTTCTTCGAACATGCGTTCCTGGCGCGGGAAATGGGCGTGGAACTGGTGGAGGGCGCTGACCTGTTCGTGCGTGACGACAAGGTCTACATGCGCACCACCGACGGGCCGAAAGCGGTTGACGTGATTTATCGTCGCCTTGACGACGCCTTCCTCGATCCCCTGGCCTTCAACCCGGAATCGATGCTTGGCGTGCCGGGGCTGTTGTCGTCCTACCGTTCCGGCAACGTGGTGCTGGCCAATGCCATCGGCACGGGGGTGGCGGACGACAAGTCGGTGTATCCGTTCGTTACCGACATGATCCGTTTCTATCTGGACGAAGAACCGATCCTGAAGAACGTGCCGACCTGGCAGTGTCGTAATCCGTCTGAGCTTTCCCACGTGTTGGCCAATCTTCCAGAACTGGTGGTCAAGGAAACTCAGGGCTCCGGCGGCTACGGAATGCTGGTGGGGCCGGCGGCGACGGCGGCGGAAATCGAAGCCTTCCGCGCGCGGATCATCGCCAAGCCCCATGCGTATATCGCGCAACCGACGCTGTCGCTGTCGACCTGTCCGACCTTTGTCGAAAACGGCATCGCTCCACGCCACATCGACTTGCGGCCGTTTGTCCTGTCGGGTCGTGAAACCCGGGTCGTGCCCGGCGGCTTGACCCGCGTCGCCCTGCGCGAAGGCTCCCTGGTGGTCAATTCCTCCCAGGGCGGCGGAACCAAGGACACCTGGGTGGTCGAGGATTAAAGGAAGCCTGTCATGTTAAGTAGAACTGCCTCGGATTTGTATTGGATGTCGCGTTACCTGGAGCGGGCGGAAAACCTCGCCCGGATGCTCGACATCAGCTATTCGCTGTCGCTGATGCCGCAAGACGGTCGTGGCGACGGTTTGCACGAACTGGCCATGCCACTGTTGATCACCGGCACCCTGGACGATTACCTGGAGCGCCATGGTGAATTGCATGCCGAACGGCTGCTGCATTTTTTCGCCCTGGATGCGGCCAACCCGGCGAGCATCTACAGCTGCCTCGGTGCCGCACGGGCCAGCGCCCATGCGGTGCGTGGGCGCATCACCGCCGACATGTGGGAAAACATCAACGCCACGTGGCTGGAAATTCGCGGCATCGCCGAACAGGGCCTCAGTCGCTACGGCATGAGCCGTTTCTGCGAGTGGATCAAGGAACGTTCCCACCTGTTCCGGGGCGCGTCCTACGGCACCATCATGCGTAACGATGCGTTTCGCTTTATTCGTCTGGGGACCTTTATCGAGCGGGCGGACAACACCTTGCGCCTGCTCGATGCCCGCTACGAAATGGCCGGCGACCAAGCCGAAGCGGTCAGCGATGGCACCGCTCACGCCTATTACCAATGGAGCGCGTTGTTGCGGGCGTTGTCGTCGTTCGAGGCCTACACGGAAATCTACCGCGATGCCCCCGGTGCCCGGCATGTGGCGGAATTGCTGTTGTTGCGGGCCGATGTGCCGCGATCCCTGCGCGCCTGCACCGAAGAAATCGACCTGATCCTCGCGCAATTACCGGGGGCCAATGGTCGTCCAGCACAACGCCTGGCGGCAGAAATGGACGCACGCCTGCGCTACACCGGCATCACCGAAATTCTTGACGAAGGCCTGCACGCCTGGCTGACCGAGTTCATCCCGCTGGTGCGCCAGTTGGGTAACGCGATTCACAGTTCTTATCTGGAGGCCGCATGAGACTTTCCATTAGCCACGAGACCACCTACCACTACGAAGACAAGGTGCGGGCGAGCATCCAGTATCTGCGCCTGACTCCCCACGACAGCGAGCGTCAGCACGTGCTCAGCTGGCAGCTCGACCTGCCGCGTCCGGTGCGGGCGCAACTCGATCCGTTCGGCAACATCCTGCATGTGCTGACCATGGACGAACCGCACGAGGCGATCATCATCGGCGCCCGTGGCCAGGTCGATATCGACGAATGGCGTGAGGCCGAACACGAGAGCCAGTCGGCGCTGCCGTTTCTGCGCTTCACCCGTTTGACCGAAGCCGATGCCGCCCTGCGTGCGTTCGCCGAGAAGGAATGCAGGCAGCGCCGCGATCGCACGGCGCTGATCGATCTGATGCATGGCCTTAACCAGCATATGACCTACACGCCGGGCTCCACGGAAGTGGACACCAGCGCGGCCCAGGCCTTTGCCGGACGCTCCGGTGTGTGTCAGGACCACACCCACGCGTTTCTCGCCTGTACCCGCAGCCTGGGCATTCCTGCGCGTTATGTGTCGGGCTATCTGTACAGCGAAAACAGCGAACACCTGGCCAGCCACGCCTGGGCCGAAGCCTGGCTGGATGATGCCTGGTACAGCTTCGACGTGACCAATGAACTGGCCCGGCCGGAACGTCACCTGAAGCTGGCGGTGGGCCTGGACTACCTGGATGCCTGTCCGGTGCGCGGGATGCGCCGGGGCGGCGGGTGTGAGCAGATGCACGCCAAGGTACTGGTTTCACCGACGCCGGCGCCGGTGATTTCAGTGCAGCAGCAGTAACAGGCAGAGGTGATCCCTGTGGGAGCGAGCTTGCTCGCGATAGCGGAGTGTCAGTCACAAAAGTACTGACTGAAATGACGCCATCGCGAGCAAGCTCGCTCCCACAGGTACTATGTTGTTACGGCTTCACCTTGCGCCCCACCATGTGCTTCAAATACTCCACCAGCATCCCCAGATCCCCATCCGGCAACACCTCGGTCGAGAACCCGGGCATCTTCGCCTGCGGCCACTGGCGCAAACTCTGTGGATCGCGAATGTAGCGCAGGAGGAAGTCCGCGCCGAAGTACTCGGTCGGGTTGTACGGAATATTCAGGTCCGGCCCGAATTGCGCGTCCCCGGCGCCGTTGAGTCGATGGCAGGCCAGGCAATTCTTCTGGAACAACGCAAATCCCTTGTTCACCGGATCATCCGCCTTCAACGCCGGATCGGGCAGCAGGGCAGGGAAGCGCTCGGCCACGGGCGCCAGGCGTTTGATGCTCGCCACCTGGAACGGCCATTGTTCGGGGCTGATGTTGCCGGCCTGCGGATTGCTCCAGACCAGATAGAACGGCCCGGCGCCTGGCTTGCCTTCCGACAGCGGTGGCCAGGGTTTGGCCGGGTCTTCAATCGCCAGCCACGCCTGTGCCCCCTGGGTATTGAGCAACGGCGCCGCGGCCATTTCGGCGGCAAAGCCATCCAGGGCCACGGCTTGCAGGTGGTCCTCAGGCTTGATGCCGTTCAGCAGCGCGGACAAGGGCACGGCGCGGTAGCTCATGTCCCGCTTGTAGGAAACGTCGTTACTGATGTTGATGGTTTGAGCCTGAGGATGCTTGAGCAATTGCTCGGTCTGCCAGGTGCGACTGTTCGCGCCCAGCTCCAGGTTCAGCTGTGCGGCATACAGGGGCGAGCCGAACAGCACGGCCCCGAGCAGAATGAGCATTTTCAAGTGATCGCAGTCCATGTCGTGCAAGTGCCGCAAGATTGGCACAGCCACGCTGGCCCGGGTAGCGGGCCAGTCACATTTTGAGAGTGGCAATTCAAAAACTGTGACGCCGTATCTTTTAGACGCGACTAGCCGATCACCTTGGTCAGGTTCGGCAATATCAACAACAGCGTGGTGGCGAAAAGGATGAGCCCGGCTTGACGTACTTTCGATTGTTTGAACATGGCTTGACCGCCTTTTTTGTTATTTCCTGATGCCTGCCCGCATAGCTCCATGGTGGCAGAGCGTTGCACTTCCTGTAGTGACGAGCGCCTCGGCAAAACCCGACGACAACTTCGTACAAGTTCACCTTAGAGCCCGCGTTGCGCTTGGTTTAGATCCATTTCATATGGAGTCGTTACGATTCGCTTTAAAAAAGGTATGAGGCCTATTGCCAGCTTCTTTGGCGCCCGTTGGCTAGACAGCTTGGTGTCTTGAATCGGTTAATCCGGTAGCTGACTACCGTCCGTCTGAGCGTGAGCGTCAACGTCTGTGAGCGCTGCGGTCATTGAATCAAACGTGGCTCGGGCCAAGAGTGGGCACTCGGTATTTACCCATCTGCACTGCGGTTCGAGGACGTCATGACCCAAGCATTGATTTTCGACGCGTTACGCACGCCCCGTGGCAAAGGCAAGGCCGATGGCGCCTTGCACAGCGTCAAGCCGGTGAACCTGGTTGCCGGTTTGCTCACCGCGCTGCAACGGCGCACGGCTCTGGATACCAGTCAGGTCGATGACGTGGTGCTCGGCTGCGTGACACCGATTGGTGATCAAGGTTCCGACATCGCCAAGACCGCCGCTCAGGTGGCCGATTGGGATGTCAGCGTGGCGGGAGTACAGATCAACCGTTTCTGTGCTTCGGGGCTGGAGGCAGTGAACCTTGGCGCGATGAAAGTGCGTTCCGGCTTCGAAGACCTGGTGGTGGTCGGTGGTGTCGAGTCGATGTCCCGGGTGCCGATGGGCAGCGATGGCGGGGCCTGGGCGCTGGACCCGGCGACCAACCTGCACAGTCAATTCACGCCACAGGGTGTGGGCGCCGACCTGATCGCCACCCTTGAAGGCTTCAGCCGTCAGGACGTCGATGCCTATGCGCTGCATTCGCAGCAAAAGGCTGCGCGGGCGCGGGCCGACGGTTCGTTCAACAAGTCGCTGGTGCCGGTGCAGGACCAGAACGGCATCGTCCTGCTCGATCACGATGAGTTCATCCGCGCCGAATCGACCCTGGAAGGCCTGGGCAAGCTCAAGCCAAGTTTCGAGATGATGGGGCAGATGGGCTTCGATGCCACCGCACTGCGGGTCTACAGCCGCGTCGAGCGGATCAACCACGTCCACACCCCAGGCAACAGTTCCGGAATCGTCGACGGCGCGGCGCTGATGCTCATCGGCTCCGAAGCCAAGGGCCGGGCGCTGGGCTTGCAGCCCCGGGCGCGGATTGTCGCCACTGCGGTCACCAGCACCGACCCGACCATCATGCTCACCGGCCCTGCGCCGGCGACCCGCAAGGCGCTGGCCAAGGCCGGGCTGCGGGTTGAAGACATCGATCTGTTCGAGGTCAACGAGGCCTTTGCCTCCGTGGTGTTGAAATTCATCAAGGACATGGCCGTCGATCCGGACAAGGTCAATGTCAATGGCGGCTCAATCGCCATGGGCCACCCGTTGGGCGCCACCGGTTGCGCCATTCTCGGCACGCTGCTCGATGAACTGGAAGCCCGACGCCTGCGTTATGGCCTCGCGACCCTGTGTGTCGGCGGCGGCATGGGCATTGCCACCATCATCGAACGCCTCTGAGCCCGGACTTCAAGGAACCCACTTATGAACGAAGCCATTCGTTACGAAAAAGGCCAGGACCAGATCGTTGTCCTGACCATCGACATGCCCGGTCAGAGCGCCAACACCATGAACGCGGTGTACCGCGAAGCCATGGCTGACTGCGTTGCGCGCCTGGTGGCCGACAAAGACAGCATCGCCGGTGTGATCATCACCTCGGCCAAGAAGACGTTTTTCGCTGGCGGCGACCTCAACGAACTGATCAAGGTCGGCAAACCCCAGGCCAAGGCCTTCTACGACATGGTGCTGACCCTCAAGGGCCAGTTGCGCACCCTGGAAACCCTCGGTAAGCCGGTGGTCGCCGCGATCAACGGCGCCGCATTGGGCGGCGGTTGGGAAATCTGCCTGGCCTGCCATCACCGCGTGGCGCTGGACAATCCATCAGTGCAACTCGGCCTGCCGGAAGTCACCCTCGGTCTGCTGCCGGGCGGTGGTGGCGTGGTGCGCATGGTACGCATGCTCGGCCTGGAAAAAGCCCTGCCTTATCTGCTTGAAGGCAAGAGACTGCGACCGCAACAAGCGTTGCAGGCAGGATTGATCGACGCGCTGGCGACCGATCAAGAAGACCTGTTGACCAAGGCGCGGGCGTGGATTCTCGCCAACCCGACGGCGGTACAGCGCTGGGACGTGAAGGGCTACCAGATACCGGGCGGCACACCGTCAAACCCGAAAATTGCGCAGATGCTGGCGATTGCGCCATCGATCCTGCGCAGCAAAACCCAGGGCACGATGCCCGCGCCGGAGAAAATCCTCTGCGCGGCGGTCGAGGGCGCCCAGGTGGATTTCGATACGGCACACCTGATCGAAACCCGCTATTTCACCGAATTGACCACCGGCCAGGTCTCGAAAAACCTGATTGGCACGTTCTGGTTCCAGCTCAACGAAATCAATGCCGGCGGCTCGCGGCCTCAAGGTTTTGCGCCTTATGTCACCCGCAAGGTCGGTGTGCTCGGTGCCGGGATGATGGGCGCCGGTATCGCGTTTGTCAGCGCGTTGGCGGGTATCGAGGTGGTGCTCAAGGACATCAACCTCGCGGCGGCTGAGAAGGGCAAGGCGCATTCGGCGGCGCTGCTGGACAAGAAAGTCGCTCGCGGACAAATGAGCCTCGAGCAACGCGACACCGTTCTGTCACGCATTCAAACCAGCGAAAGCGATGCCGACCTGGCCGGTTGCGACCTGATCATCGAGGCCGTATTCGAGGATCGAGATTTGAAAGCCAAGGTTTCGTTGGCAGCGCAGAAGGTCGTCGGCGCGGACGCGGTTATCGCCTCCAATACCTCGACCTTGCCGATCAGCGGCCTGGCGTGCGCCGTGCCCGACCAGAGCAAGTTCATCGGCCTGCATTTTTTCAGCCCCGTGGAAAAAATGCCGCTGGTGGAAATCATCAGGGGCGCCAATACCAGCGACGAAACCCTGGCCCGCGGCTTCGATTACGTCCTGCAAATCAGGAAAACCCCGATTGTGGTCAATGACAGCCGCGGTTTCTTCACGTCGCGGGTGTTCGGCACCTTCACCAACGAAGGCATCGCCATGCTGGGTGAAGGCATCAACGCGGCGATGATAGAGACTGAAGCGCGTAAAGCCGGCATGCCTGTAGGACCGCTGGCGATCTCTGACGAAGTTTCCCTCAGCCTGATGAGCCATATCCGCCTGCAAACCGCCAAGGACTTGCAAGCAGAAGGGAAACCGCTGATAGAACACCCGGCATTTGCCGTGATTGACGTGCTGCTCAATGAGTTCAAGCGTCCGGGCAAGGCTGCCGGTGGAGGTTTCTACGAATATCCGGTGGGCGGCCAGAAACACTTGTGGYCGGAGTTGAAGGCGCGCTTCGAGAAAACCGATGGGCAGATTTCGCCGAAGGATGTGCGTGATCGCTTGCTGTTCGTGCAAGCCATCGAAACCGTGCGCTGTGTGGAGGAGGGCGTGTTGACCTC